>JAATGI010000496.1 GCA_015654725.1 Rhodospirillales bacterium | reverse complement strand
TTGTCGATCTCCAGGCCGCTATCAACCGATTCCTGGCCGAGACAAATCAGATGCCAAAGCCCTTCACCTGGACCGCCGATCCCGACAAAATCATCGCCGCCGTCAAACGCGGGCACCAAGTGTTAGATTCGATCCACTAGCGCGCGGCGCAAGCGCTGCACGGCTATCTATCGCGCCCTCTTGGGCGCTGGCGACGGTTTCGCCTTCGCGATCTTCCCCAGCCGCCGCTCGAAGCGGTCCTTGTCGTCGTCGCATTCGGCGGCGCGCGCGGCTTCCTCGAAGCGCTGACGCTGCGGCTTCAGCGAAGGTCTAGCTGCGGGTTTAGAGCGGCGGGCTTGCATATCGTGAGCTTGTGGCCTCCAACATCGCCCGACAACGGGATGAGCGGGAGCGATGTTTTGTTAGATTTCTCATCGAAGGTATGAAACTCTTTGGCCCGATACAGCACGGCGGTCGCAAGGTGGATTCCGTCAGGCCCGGAGAGCGTCTTGCCACCATACTTTCCCGGATCGGCGGCATAGTAGTCGCGAAGATCGCGCGCGAGGCGAGCGATCCTGATATCTACTCCGATCTTGCCGACATTTGTTCGCTTAAATAGGTCTTCAAAGAGCGCGTCTAAGCCAACCGGGAGTTTCGCCCGATAGACCTCGGTAAACGTTATCACCGAGGTCATTATGGCAATTTCTCGCCGCTTTACGCGCTCGATGTGTTCGCGAACGCCGTCCATTTCGCCCGGTTTGCGCGAAGTCTCATCCTTGAGCCAAGCAAGCAGAAGGCAGGAATCCCGGTAATAAGCTTCCTCACTGCCACTCATCGCGGAGCTCTCGGATAAAATCCTCGCTGCTCAGATCACCAGTCGCGTCAGGGGCACGTCCTCGAAGGTCTTCAAACGTGGGAAGGTCTTTGTCGAGCGGGAATGCCTCGATGGTTTCAACAGCAATCTCATGCGGGAAAGGAGCGCGCGCCCGGTATTTGAGAACGCCGTTGATTTCGACGCGCCGATTGACGGCTCCAATCGCATCCTCAAGTAGCCGTATTGGGAAATGACAAGCAATCTTTGGCGGACCAAAAAGCGGGTAGATGTAGAACGTGTTTGCGCCGCCGTGAATGTTGAGCCATTCCAGGCGACCGTCTACGCTTCCCTGGCAGGTCTCAGAAACCGCTAGGGCCAATTCAATCTGACGCGCGATAGTTTCCGTGAACTCAAATCGGGTTGGCCCTACTGCGAGCGTGAGACCCGCGACACGTTTGCCAACCGGACGCGCTAAGCCGCGCAAATCCTCTAGCAGTTCAGCATCAACGTTGCCAGCCGCATCCCCGCGCGTGATCGTTTCGAGCGCCTCTCGAAAACGCGCTATCACTCTCGTTGCGGTATGTGGTCGTTTCGGCAACTCTTTTGGCTCCAATACCACCGTCGCAGGACTGGAATAGCTCAGCGCTACGATCTGGAGATAATTCGACGGTTCGCCACCGGAGGCTTCGCGGTCCAAGCGGGTGATGGCCGCGCTCAGATTTTGCAGCTGCCCCATGAAGACATTCAAACGCACGCGGCCATCGTCTTCGGGAAGGCCCGAGATGGTCACCGTGATTTGTTTGTCTTGCGGCATCCGTTCCCCATGGGAACATTTTACAGGCCCGTTGTGCCATGGTACAGCGAGAGAAAACCCGCTATTTTAGCGGGTTTCTTGCATGAAGGGGAACGCCAGCTGCCCTTCTGCCTTTAGCCGCTCCCGCTCACGAGCAGCACGCGGCGTCCGCTCAATCGGCCTATGCTTCGGCCCCTCGGCGGTCAGTTGATTTATAGGTGAGCCGCTTGCCGACGATCCCGCGAAGCGCCTTCGTCGCGCGTTCGCGATCCTCGACGCCAAGCGCCGAACGCTCGCTGTATCGGAAACTGAACTCGCTCAGGTAGCGATGCAGATGTTCCTCGCTAACATGATGGTACGTGCCGACGATCCCGCGCTTGAGGATCGCGAAGAAACCTTCAACCGTGTTGCTATGCACATCGCCGCGCACATATTCGCCGGCCTTGTGGTTCACGCTCGCGTGGCTGTAACCCCAAGCGCCGGATTGCGTGATGGCGCTGTCATCGGAATAAATCTTCGTTCCGCGCCGCACGTTCTTGCCGACTATCTCGCGCAGGTTCGCGCCAGTGACATCAGGAACGTGATACGCGCGCGCCTTGCCATTGCGCTCGACCAAAGCAACCACGGGGGCCTTAGTGGCGTGCGGCCCATGCCCACGGCTCGGGGTGCGCTTGTTCGCGTGTTTGTTTTTCTCCGCGCCCCCAATGTAAGCCTCGTCAATTTCGACGGTGCTGCTGTTGCCGCCCATCGGGGACAGGCCGCCATCGCCCATAGCCGTGCGGAGCCGCATGGACATGAACCATGCCGTCTTGAGCGTGACGCCCAGCACGCGATGAAGCTGGTTGCTGGAAATGCCCTTCTTGGACGAGCACAGAAGGTGCGCGGCCTGAAACCAGATATGCAGCGGGATCGGGCTGTCCTCGAACACCGTCCCCTTGCGCACGGTGAACTGGCCGCGACAGTGGTAGCACTTCCACAGGCCATAGACCGAGCGACCCTCGGGATGCGTCTTGCTGGGCTTGCTGCGCTGGACGCCAAGGCGGTTTAGCCGATCCGTCGCGCCACAGTGCGGGCACGAAGGACCATCGGGCCATACGATCCGTTCAAGAGCCTCGAAGGCCGCTTGTTCGTCGTGGAAGTAGGATTCGGAAAGTACGCTTGCCATGTGCTGCCCCTTCAATGACCGCCAAACTAGCGGTTGGGGCAGGGTTTGTCAAGTATAATAGTCCCGGCCTCTTGGTGCCTTGGCGTCTTAGTGGTTTAGAATTTTGTACTCACGCGCGTGTCGCCGGTTTCCGCGCCTGCCACTTCCGCCAATAATGTACCACCTCGCCGACGATGCCGCGGCGGAACACGAGAATGATCACGACAAAGATGACGCCGATCACCACCGGCACCGGAATGCCGATGCCGGCGAGGTAATCGTCCATCGAGACGGAAATGATCGCGCCCACCACCGGCCCCAACAGCGTGCCCATGCCGCCCAACAGCACCATCAGGACCACCGCGATCGAGGTGGTAAAATCGACGTCGGTTAGTGTCGCCAATCCGAGTCCCATCGCCTTCAGCGAGCCGGCCAGGCCCGACAGCGCCGCCGAGAGCACGAAATTCATCAGCTTGTAGCGGTCGACCGGATAGCCCAGCGAGATCATGCGCGGCTGATTGTCCTTGATCGCGCGCAACACCTGGCCGAAGGGCGATTTCCATACCCGCGCCACCAGCAGATATCCGGCGAGGAAAATCGCCGCGGTGACGTAATACATGGCGAAATTGTCTTTGAGATCGACGACGCCGAAGAGCCAGCCGCGCGGCACCGCCTGAATGCCGTCCTCGCTATGGGTGAAAGGGAGGCGAAGCGCCAGGAAATAGACCGCCTGCGCCAAGGCGAGCGTGATCATGGCGAAGAACAGCCCTTGGCGGCGGATCGCGATGACGCCGAAGAGAAAGCCCAGGAAGGTCGCGCTGGCGACGCCGGCGAGCAACGCGAACTCGAAGGGAAAGCCGAAATTCTTCGCGGTCTCGGCGGCGATATAGGCGCCGCCGCCGAAAAAAGCGGCGTGGCCGAAGGACAACAGCCCGCCGCCGCCGATCATCAGATTGAAGGCGCAAGCGAACAGCGCCATGCACAGGAGCTTGATCAGGAACACGGGATAGATGAGGAACGGCGCCACCACGAGAATGGCGATGCCGACCGCCAATCCGAGCCAATCGATGCCGCGCGTCTTGGCGGCGCTGGCCGACAGTTCGCCGATTTCAAGCGCCATCTATCTCTCTCGCCCGAACAGACCGGCGGGCTTGATCATCAGCACCACGATCATGACGGCGAAGATCACCATGTTCGAGGCCTCGGGATAGAACACCTTGGAAAAGCCTTCGAGCACGCCCAAAGCAAGGCCGGTGACGATCGCGCCGAGGATCGAGCCGAATCCGCCGACCACCACCACCGCGAACACAGTGGTCAGGATGTTGCCGCCCATCAACGGGTTGACCTGATAGATCGGCGCCGCCAGCACGCCCGCAAGCCCGGCGAGGGCGACGCCGCCGCCGAAGGCCAAGGTCACCAGCATCGGCACATTGATGCCGAAGGCGCGCACCAGCGTCGGGTTCTCGGTGGCGGCGCGTAAATAGGCGCCGAGCCGCGTCTTTTCGATCGCGTACCAGGTGCCGAAGCAAAAGATCAGCGACGCGACCACCACCCAGGCGCGGTAGGTCGGCAAAAACATGAAGCCGAGATTGTGGCCGCCGGTGAGGATGTCGGGATAATCGTAGGGCTGGCCGGAGGTGCCGTACCAATGGACGAACATGCCTTGAATAATCTGGAACAGCCCGAGCGTCAGCAACAGCCCATAGAGATGGTCGAGATTATAGACCCGCCGGATCAGGGTGCGCTCCAGGATCATGCCGATGATCGCCACCGCGAGCGGCGCCAGCACGAACGACGCCCAATAGCCGATGCCCAGATATTGAAACAGCATCCAGGCGATGAACGCGCCGAGCATGTAGAAGGCGCCCTGCGCCGCGTTGACGATGGCCAAGAGGCCGAAAATGATGGCGAGGCCGAGGCTCAGCATGGCGTAGAACGAGCCGTTGATGAGGCCCAGGAGAAGCTGTCCGAATAACGCCGTGGCCGACATGGCCGATCTCCCTGTATCCGCCGGTCTTCTAGACGCCGAGATATTCTTCGAGGCGTTCCATCTTGCCCGCGATTTCCGAGCGTCCGATCGCGTCGATGATCTTGCCGCTCTCCATGACATAATGACGATCCGAAACGCGCGCGGCAAAGCGGAAATTCTGCTCCACGAGAAGCACCGTGAGGTTCCGCTCCTTGATGGTTTCGAGCACGCGGCCGATCTGTTGCACGATCACCGGCGCCAGCCCCTCGGTCGGCTCGTCGAGCAGCAGGAACTTGGCCCCGG
Organism: Rhodospirillales bacterium; assembly: GCA_015654725.1. GTDB lineage: Bacteria > Pseudomonadota > Alphaproteobacteria > ATCC43930 > CGMCC-115725 > JAATGI01. The sequence goes on along the minus strand of JAATGI010000496.1, from coordinate 3,085 downwards.
TCCGCAAGACGCGTGCGATCGCCAGCATTTGCTGCTCGCCGCCCGTGAGCTTGCTGCCTTGGCTCTTGGCGCGGTCCTTCAAATTGGGAAAGAGCCGATAGATTTCCTCGGTGGTCATGCCGCCCGGCGCCAGAGTCGGCGGCAGCATGAGATTTTCCGTGACGTTGAGGCTGGCGAAAATACCGCGCTCCTCCGGCACATAGCCGACGCCCAATCGCGCGACGCGCTCGGGCGGCAGCTTGATCGTCTCGGTGCCCATGACGCGGATCGAGCCCGAGCGTTTTTGCAAAATCCCCATCACCGCGCGCAAGGTGGTTGTCTTGCCGGCACCGTTGCGGCCGACAATGGTCACGACCTCGCCAGCGCGGACCGACAGATCAACGCCGTGCAAGACGTGGGACTCGCCGTAAAAGCCGTGCAGCCCGGCGATTTCGAGCACCGCGTCAGCCAAGGCCGGTACCCATATAGGCTTCGATCACCGCGGGGTTTTTCGAGACTTCCTGGTACGTGCCGTCGGCCAGAATCCCGCCATGCTGCATCACCGTGATGCGATGCGAGAGATCGGCCACCACGGAGAGATTGTGCTCGACCATCAGCACGGTGCGGTTCACCGCGACGCGGCGGATGAGATCGACGATGCGGCCGATTTCCTCATGCGCCATGCCCGAGGTGGGCTCGTCTAGGAGCAGCAGTTCCGGCTTGAGTGCGAGGGTGGTCGCAAGCTCGAGCGCGCGTTTGCGGCCATACGGGAGCTCCGCCGCCGGCAAACCAGCATACGAGTCGAGCCCAACTTCGGACAAAAGTTCGTGGGCGCGGTCGTCGAGCTCGCTCAGAATCGCGTCGGAGCGCCAGAAATAATAATTGTCGACGCGGAAGCGCTGCAAGGCAACGCGGATATTTTCCAGCACGGTCAGGCGGGGGAATACGGCCGAGATCTGGAACGAGCGCACGATGCCCATCCGCGCCACGTCGTAAGGCTTGGCGTTGGTGATGTCTCGGCCCTTATAGAAAATTCGCCCGCCGGTGACCGGCATGAACCGCGTCAGCAGATTGAAATAAGTGGTCTTGCCGGCGCCGTTGGGGCCGATCAGCGCGTGAATCGCGCCGCGTTTCACATCGAGGCTGACGCCGTTCACCGCGACAAATCCGGAAAAGGATTTGGTCAGCGCCTCGGTGCGCAGCAGAATGTCATCCGTCATCCCGCCACCTTGGGTAAAATTCCCGGCCGGAAACCGCAAGCCGGCGGGACGTACACTATTTCCCGGCGGCCGCGACCGTCGGACAGCCGCCTTGGTCCAAGGGCCGGAATGCCTTGTCGCCAGGGATCACGGCGAGAAGATTCGCCAGATCGCGCGGTCCCGTGGATTCCGACGGTTTCTTGACCTGGACCAGATAGACGTCATGCACCATGCGGCCGTCGGCGCGCAGGACGCCATGCCCGGTGAAAGCGTCATCGACCACGTGGCCGCGCATCCATTCGAAAATCTTCTTGGGATCGTCGGTCCCGGTCGCTTGCGCGGCCAAGAGATAGGTGCGCACCGCCGAATAAAGCCCGGCCATGAGATAGGGCGCCATCGAGCCTTGGCGTTTCTCGAACTCCGCCGCCCAAGCCTCCGATTTGGGCGGATTGGCGTCGCGGTACCAGGGCAACGCCATGATCATGCCCTGCGTCGCTTGCAGGCCGCCGGCGCCGGCGATGGCGGAGAGGTCCATGCTCAGCGGCACGACCTTGACGCCGCTGGCGATGAGGCCGAACTCGTTCGCGGCCTTGATCGCGTTGGTCATGTCCGGCCCGGCATCGCCGAGCGCGATGACCTGGGCCTTGGAGGCCTGCGCCTGCAGCATGAAAGACGACATGTCGGCGGTGCCGAAGGGATGGAATACAGTGCCGACGATGGTGCCGCCCGCGTTTGTCACGCTGCGCGTGACACCGGCCACCAGCGCCTTGCCGTAAGCGTAATCGGCGGACAGGATGAACCAGGTCTTGCCCAGCATCGGCACCGCCTCGCCAAGATTGGGAAGCTGATAGGTGTCGTAGGTCCATTGCGCGCTGAAGGGGGCGCAGGCCTTGCCGGTCAGGGCATCGGAGCCGGCCATGCTGTAAAGCACCGCCTTATTGCGCTGGCGCGCGACTTCTTGCACCGCCAAGGCCACGCCCGAATAGACAACGTCGAGGATGGCATCGACTTGCTCGGTATCGTACCAGCGCTCGGCCAATGCAACGCCGACATCGGGCTTGTCCTGATGGTCGCCGTGAATCACCTCGATCTGCACGCCGTTGATCTTGCCGCCGAACTCGTCGACCGCGATCTGCACAGCATTCACCGGACTCATGCAATTGTCGGTGCAATAGGGGCCCGAAAAATCGTCGAGAATGCCGAGCTTGATTTTGTTGTCGGAATATTGCGCCTGCGCGCCCGGCGCGCCGCACAGAACGACAACCGCCGCCAGCGCGGCGCCCGCCGTGAGGCTCCATGAGAAACGCATTTTTTCCTCCCTAAAAAAATCGGCACCGCGTCACCGCGCGGCATCCTTTGTCCTTTTCTATAACCTTATTGAGCGCACCCGGCGACGTCAACCCGGCTTGGCCGATGCTTTCGCGAAGAACTGGACGATATTGCCGTCGGGATCGCGCGTGGTGAGGGTGTTGCCGTGGCTTCCCATGTCGCGCGTCGCCAGGATCGGCGCGCCGGCGGATTCAAGTGCCGCGCGCGCGGATGCCAGATCATCGACCTCGAACACGATCACTGTGTTGGACGCGGCGGCGGCGCCGGCTTCCTCGGGCGAGGCGAGCGCGAAGCGCGCGCCCTGGGCGTCGAGCTGCGCCCATTTCTCGCCGTCCTGGAATTTCATCTTCATGCCCAAGAGGTCGCGATAGAAGCCGAGCGACCGGCTCATATTCCGCGATATTTGGTACACATTTTGGATCCTTACCTGCATGAAACCGCCTCATACCGTGATGTTCGGACGACAAAAAAGAACGGCGCGGAGCCGAAACCGCCGCGCCGTCATCGATCGTGATTAGCGACGCCCCGGTCAGGAGGCGAGGTACTCACCGATTGCCCGCACCGATTCGGGCGCTTCG
>JAATGI010000153.1 GCA_015654725.1 Rhodospirillales bacterium | reverse complement strand
TTGTCGATCTCCAGGCCGCTATCAACCGATTCCTGGCCGAGACAAATCAGATGCCAAAGCCCTTCACCTGGACCGCCGATCCCGACAAAATCATCGCCGCCGTCAAACGCGGGCACCAAGTGTTAGATTCGATCCACTAGGGAGGCAGACGACATTGCCAATCTTGCGTTTATCGGTGGAAAAACCAACAGAGGTATCAGCGACAAGCCACCATCGGATTATCTTCCCCCACTTATAACAAAAAACGGAAACGAGACTTTTTCAGCTCAATGCATTCCGATTGAATTGCCACTTCTCCAAACAAGTGCGTACAAATCCTTTTTGGCGCAGCGGCGAGCGGAAATCGCAGCCCGGTTGAATTCTTTTATGGCTAAGGTTCCGTAATTCAGAAATTTCGGGAGGGCACCATGTTCGTTCGGAACGCCTGGTACATCGCCGCTTGGAGCGACGAACTCGGCGACAAGCCGCTCGCCCGCCGCATCCTCAACGAGCCGGTCGTGCTGTTCCGTGACAAGGCGGGCAAAGCGGCCGCGCTCTCCGACCGCTGTTGCCATCGCGGCACGCCGTTGTCGCTGGGCGAGGTCGTCGAGACCGGCCTGCAATGCGGCTATCACGGCATGGTGTTCGATGGTGCCGGGAAATGCGTCCATATCCCCGGCCAGGACAAAATTCCTGACAAGGCCTTCGTGCCAGCCTATCCCGTGATCGAGCGCGACCGCTTCGTCTGGATCTGGATGGGCGAGGCGGTCAAAGCCGATCCCGCCCGCATTGTCGATGTTCCGTGGCACAATGACAGCGAACATTGGGGCCACCGCCACGCCGTCATCCCGATCAAGGGCAACTATATCCTGATGGTCGACAATCTCATGGACCTGACCCATCTCGGCTATGTCCATAAACGCACGGTCGGCGGCAATCCCGCGACCCATGTCGAGGCCAAGATGGAAACCGCGCGCACCCAGAGCGGCGTGCGCTTCACCCGCTGGATGCTGAATTCGGTGCCGCCGCCGACCTATGTCGCGGCCTGGCGCTTCAAGGGCACGGTCGATCGCTGGCAGGAATTCGAATGGGTGGCGCCGTCGAGCGTATTGCAGTGGACCGGCGCCAAGGATGCGGGCCAAGGCGCGCCCGAAGGCGACCGCGAGGGCGGCTTCCAGTTCAAGATTTTCCACGGCCTCACGCCCGAGACCGAAACCAGCTGCCTTTATTTCTGGGCCTCGGCCAACGGCTTCAAGGTGCGGGACGCGAAAGCCGCCGACGAGTTCGCCGCCGCCCTCGCCCTCACCTTCGACGAGGACAAGGCCATCGTCGAGGAACAGCAGCGGCGGCTTGGCGAATTCGGCGAGGATTGGCTCACCAACATCGTCTCGGATGGGACTCGCGTGCAGATGCGCCGCATCTTCGACGGGCTGCTGACGGACGAGCGCAAGCTCGCGGCGGAGTAGGGTCAGTTATTCCGCAGTTTTTTCGCCATGGCGGGAAGCGCGAACAGGCGCTGATTCAGCCGCGAATAAATCCCGAAGCCGAGCGCGTGAATCGCGGCGGACATTTTGGCGTCGCGGCCGACCAGGTAACGCAGACGCGGGCGCGGCGTCACGAGGGCATGACGGATCGCTTTCGCCACCTGGCGCGGATCGCCGGCGAAACGGCCATACATTTGATTGAACCGGGTTTCGAGCGCGCGCGTCACCTCGAAATAAGGCGATGCCGGGTCGCGCGCGCCGGCCGCGAGTTGACGGTTGGATTCGAAAATCTCGGTCCTGAAGGTGCCCGGCTCGATCAGCACCACCTGGACATTGAACAAGGCCGCCTCGAAGGCGAGCGCCTCGCTAAAGCCCTCGACCGCATGCTTGCTGGCGATATAGGCGGACAGAACGGCGTTGGCGGTACGCCCGCCGATGCTGGAAATATTGACGATGCGCCCCGCGCCCGCGCGCCGCATATGCGGCAGCACCGCCTTGGTCATCGCGACCAGGCCGAAGAAATTGGTCTCGAACTGGCGACGATAATCTTCGAGCGTCAAATCCTCGACGAAGCCGCCGATTCCCATGCCGGCATTGTTGACGAGCGCGTCGATGGTCCCGGCACGCGCCAGCACCGCATCGACACCGGAACGGATCGAGGTTTCGTCGGTGACATCGAGTTGCAGAATTTCCGCGGTCGCGCCGGCCGCCGCGAGCGCTTGATCGAGCCGCGCGCGCTTGCCGAGATCGCGCATGGTCGCGAACACGCGAAACCCGCTCTTTGCCAGCAGCACCGCTGCTTCCAGCCCGAACCCGCTCGAACAGCCGGTGATGAGGACGGACTTCATTCCGCCAACGCCCGCCGGTCCGCTTCGTCGAAATCATAATGCGTGCCGCAGAATTCGCAGGTCACGTCGATACGGCCATCGATGGCCATGTCGTCGAGTTCGGCGGGCGGCAGCGCGCGCAACATGCGCTCGACCCGCGCGCGCGAGCAGCGGCATTGCGCGATGAGCGGCCGCGCGGGCTGAACCCGCACACCCGGTTCGTGAAACAGCCGATAGAGCAGCCGCTCGGGCGCCAGCGCCGGATCGGTCAGCTCGGCGTCGGCGCACGAACTCATCAGCACCACGGCGTCGCGCCACAGCTCGTCATCCTGCTCCGGCGTCAGCCCCTCGGCGGGAAGCCGCTCGATCATGATGCCGCCGCCGCGCCAGCGGCCGTCAGGCCCGCGTTCGACCGCGGCCTTGAGCCCGGCCTCGACCTGTTCGGACTGGCGGAAATAATGATGCGCGCAATCGGCCAGGGTCTGGCCTTGGAGCTCGACCAGGCCCTGATAGCGCTCGGTATGGTCGCCCTGATCGACGGTGAAGGCGAGATAACCGGCGCCCAACAGGCTCGGCACCGGCGCGCGGCCGGGTGTCACGCGCGCCAGTCGCTCGGCGTCGAACTGGGCATAGCCGCGGACATGGCCCGCGGCGGTGATGTCGGCGACCAGGAGCCGCACCGGCCCGTCGCCCTTGGTCTGCAGCGTGAAGATGCCGTTATATTTCAAGGCGCGCGCCAAGGCCGCGGCCAGCACGATCGCCTGTCCCAGCATCTCGGCCACGGCCCGCGGGTAGTCATGTTGCCCGAGAATCGTGTCCAAGAGCGGCCCGAGCCGGATCACGCGGCCCTTCAGCCGCGTCGCGCCGACGGCGAAGGGAAGGACGAGATCGTCGGTGATGGGTGCGGGCGGCATGGCGGAGTAAATGGTGATGCGCGGGCGAAAATAAATCTAGCTCAGACACCAGGCGAGAATGCCCTTTTGCGCATGGAGCCGGTTTTCCGCTTCGTCCCACACTACCGATTGCGGCCCGTCGATCACGCCGGCGGTGACTTCCATGCCGCGCTTCGCCGGCAGGCAATGCATGAAAATCGCCGAGGGCTTGGCCTTCGCCATCAGCCGCTCGTCGATGCGATACGGCGCCAAAAGATTATGGCGCTGCTCCGCGTTGTCCGCGCCCATCGACACCCAGGTATCGGTGACGACGCAGTCGGCGCCGGCGACGGCTCGGTCGGGATCGGCGCCGACGCTGACATGGCCGCCTTCGCGCTTGGCCCAATCGAGGAGGCGCTGCGGCGGCCGCAGCTCGTCGGGGCAGGCGACGCGCAGGGTGAAATCGAACCGCACCGCGGCATGGACCCAGCTGTTGCAGACATTGTTGCCGTCGCCGCTCCAGGCCACGACCTTGCCCTTGGCCGGCCCCTTCTTTTCCTCCAGCGTCATGATGTCGGCCATCAGTTGGCAGGGATGGCTTTGATCGGTCAGGCCGTTGATCACCGGCACGGTGGCATGCGCCGCCAATTCCTCGAGATGGGCGACACTGCGGGTGCGGATCACGATGGCGTCGACATAGCGCGACATGACCCGCGCGGTATCGGCGAGCGTCTCGCCGCGCGACAGCTGGCTGTCGCTCTGCGACATCACCACGACGTCGCCACCCATTTGCTTCATCGCCACCTCGAACGAGAGGCGGGTGCGGGTCGAGGGCCGCTCGAAAATCATGGCGAGGATTTTGCCCGCCAGCGGCTTGTCGTGGCCGCGCTCGCGCTTATAGGCGATTCCGGCATCGAGGATGCGCCGCAATTCTGCGGTGTCGAGCCGGTCGAGATCGAGAAAATGCCGCGGATTCATGACGCGGCCGCCGGCGCCGGCTCCCACCGCCGCGCCACCTCGTCGACGATGCGGCAAGCCTCGTCGATCTGTGCTTCCTCGACGGTCAAGGGCGGCATCAGCCGCACCACATTTTCGCCGGCGCCCGCCGCCAGCAGCCCGGCCTGCCGCAGCTTGGTCACCAGGTCGGTGTTGGTGACGACGCATTTCAATCCCATCAGCAAGCCCGCGCCGCGGGTCTCGGCGAAAATCGCCGGATGGGAAGCGACCAGTTTATCGAGCCTTGCGCGCAACGCCCGGCTCATCTTGTTGACATGATCGAAGAAGTCCCGCTCGGTCATGATGGTCAGTACTTCCTCGGCGACCGCCATCGCCAAGGGATTGCCGCCGAAGGTCGAACCGTGCGTGCCCGCGGTCATGCCGACCGCCGCTTTCTCCGTCGCCAGGCACGCGCCGACCGGGAAGCCGCCGCCCAGCCCCTTCGCCGTCGCCATGATGTCGGGCTCGGCCCCCGGCTCCCATTGATACGCGAACAGCTTGCCGGTCCGGCCCATGCCGCT
>JAATGI010000143.1 GCA_015654725.1 Rhodospirillales bacterium | reverse complement strand
TCTCGGCCTGATCGTGGTCGCGGTCGGCGCGACCGGCCGCTATTGGGGCGTTTAAGAAGGAGGAGTGGCGATGTCGGGATTTGCGCGATTTGTTGCGATCGGATTGACGGCGCTCGGCTTGGCGGCTTGCGGTGAAGCGCCGCGGACACCGGTTCCGTCACCGCCCCCTCAGGCGGCTATCGCGCCGCCGACCTTGCCCGGCCCCGCCGCGCCGGGGCAAGCCCGCGTCTATGTCTATCGCGATTTCGGCGTCTTTATGCACCCGGCTTGGACCGCGGTTTGGCTCAACGACGCGAAGGTCGGCGATTCGGCGCCGGGCACGTACTTCTATCGTGACGTGCCGCCCGGCACCTATACCGTCAGCGTCAATAGCGATCTGCCGTTTGTCGATCAAACCCGAACCATCACCGTCGCGCCCAACAGCACGAATTACGTCAAGGTCTACGTCGTCGAAGGGTTTGGCTTGTCGAGCATCGTCGGCGTCAGCCGGCGCGGGTCGTCCGGCACGATGGGAAACGTTCCCAATGTCTTCGGCAATATTGTCGTCGATGCGGCGACGGCGCGCCGACAGATGGCGCGGCTCCGACCAATGGGCTAGGCGACTTCCCGAGCCCGCGGCGCGGTGAATTTCGCTAAGGCTTGTGGCGTGTCGATATCGGTGAGCACGCCGTCGCTGTCCATCTCGATTTCCGCGACCAAGTCGCCGTGTGCCGCGATCGCCTCGCGCGCCCCGCTGTCGCCTTCGATCCGCGCCAGCTCGTGGAACAGCTGTCTGCCAAGCAGGACGGGATTGCCGCGCTTGCCTTTGCGTGTCGGCACGACGATGGCGCGGCCCTCGACCGGGTTGTAAGCCGCGATCAGCCGGTCGATATCGGCGGCGGCGACACGCGGCATGTCGCCCAACAGCACGACGACGCCGTCGATATCGGGGGGCAAGGCGGCAAGCCCCGCCTTGAGCGAAGTCGACAGGCCCTGAGCGTAATCGGGATTGTGGACGAAATTGACCGAAGCGCCGGCAAGCGCCGTCTGGACCCGTTCGCGGTGATGGCCGGTGACGACCACCACCGGCCGCGCCTTCGAGGCCAGTGCCGCCGCGACGGCGTGGCCGATCATCGCCTTGCCGTCGATCGCGATGGTGAGCTTGTTGAGCGTGCCCATCCGGGTCGAACGGCCGGCGGCCAGCACGATCGCGGCGATGCGCGGCGCGCGCGGCGCCGGGGCTTGGACCTCAGACTTGGCGCGTGGCATGGGGCGGCTCGGGATGTCGGCAAGCAAGCCGCCCACGCCCATGCTCATGACCTCCTTCGGTCCGGCGGGCAGGCCGGCGACGAGACGCTGCAACACCCAGTCATAGCCGTTGATCTTGGGCGAACGCGCGCAGCCTGGCAGGCCGAGCACCGGCACCTCGCCGAGCCTGCCCATCAGCATGAGATTCCCGGGATCGACCGGCATGCCGAAATGCAGGATCGCGCCGCCCGCGGCGGTCAGCGCGGCCGGAATGACGTCGCGCCGGTCGATGATCGCCGAGGCGCCGGCGATCAGCACCAGATCGGCACCGGCATCGATCGAGGCGCGGATATGCTCGGCCAATTCCGTGCTGGTGTGGGCGCAACGGCTTTCGCGAATGAGCAAGCTTCCCAGCGCCACCAGCCGATCGCGCGTCGTCGTCACCGTCTTGTCGAGCACACCTTCCTTGAGGCCGGGCAAGCGGGTCTGAATCAGGGCCACGTGTTTTTCCCGGAACGGGGCGACATAAAAAAGCGGGCCGGCGGCGCGGGCTCGCCGCGCGCAATCCTCCACCACCTCGCCTTTGACGGCGAACGGGATGATCTTGACCGTCGCCACCATCTGTTTCGGCGCTACCACGGCGGATGGCGCGACGGTCGCGAGCGTCACCGCCTCGTCGATCAGATTGAAGGCATCAACCGCGGCACGATCGACGACGCACAGGCCGGAGGTCTGGGAATAGAAATTGGCCCGGCCGGTGAAGGCGGGGCCGGCCTCGACGCCCGGTCCGACCACCGCCCGCGCGACGATCGCGGCCGCCTCGTTCTCGGCGATGTCGCCGGTTTCCAGCTTGGCGACGGTGACGGCGGCTTTTCCGGCGGCTTGCAGAGCGGCGATGTCTTCAGCGGTCAGGACGCGGCCTTTTTTGATGCCGCGCCCGCCGGGCAAGCCGAGATTATGCGCGAGCGTCGCGCCTAGCGCCTCGGCGACGGGAAATTCGCCAAATTTCACGCCGCGGTCTCGCGCGATTTTTCGGCGGCCCGCTCGGCCTTTCGCTCCTCGGCCGGCGCGCGCAGAATCTGTATCACTTCCGCCATCACTGAAATCGCGATCTCGGCGGGCGAGACGGCGCCGAGCTTCAAGCCTACCGGTCCGTGGATGCGAGCGAGCTGGTCGTCGGTGAAGCCAAGCGCCTTAAGGCGCTCGCCGCGCCGCGCGTGGGTTTTGCGCGAGCCCAGCGCGCCGATATAGAAGGCGTCGGATTTAAGCGTCTCGGCCAAGGCGGGATCGTCGAGCTTGGGGTCGTGCGTCAGCGTCACCACCGCCGTGCGCCTGTCCGGCTTTAGTTTCTTCATCGCGTCATCAGGCCATTCGTCGGAGAGCGCGACATCGGGGAAACGCTCGGCGCTGGCGAAGGCGCTTCTCGGGTCGATGATGGTGACGAGGTAACCGGTCAACGCCGCCATGCGCGCCAGCGGCTGCGCGATGTGCACCGCGCCGACGATCAGCATGCGCAGACGCGGGTTGAAGATTTCGATGAAAATCTTGCCATCGCCGGTCATGACATTGTCGTTCTCGTCGCGGTCCCAGGCCCGGCGGACGGCGTTCATGATGACCTCGGTGACGGGCAGGTTTCCCGTCACCTCGGCGCCCTCGATCAGGCTTTGCTGGCCGGTCTTGAGGTTGGTCGCCAGCGCCGCGGCCTTGCCGCCGCGGCTGGCCGCCAGCGCCTTTTGCAGAAGCGCGATATTCATTCGACGCGCTCCACGAAGACATCGATCTTGCCGCCGCAAGCGAGGCCGACTTCCCAGGCCCGCTCGTCGGTGACGCCAAACGACAGGAGGCGCGGCTGGCCGTCCCTGATCGACTTCAGCCCTTCCTCGATCACGGCGCCTTCGACG
>JAATGI010000041.1 GCA_015654725.1 Rhodospirillales bacterium | reverse complement strand
TTGTCGATCTCCAGGCCGCTATCAACCGATTCCTGGCCGAGACAAATCAGATGCCAAAGCCCTTCACCTGGACCGCCGATCCCGACAAAATCATCGCCGCCGTCAAACGCGGGCACCAAGTGTTAGATTCGATCCACTAGTCACTCATACGGTGGTCTGCGGTCGCGTGCCAGCCCAAGCCATCGTTCCGCTGTGGGGAAGCGGTCGAATGTCTCAAGAGATGGAATATATCGAGATCGAGGCGCCTTATCGCGCCGCGATCGTCACGGCGCGCCTTCCGCCGCTCGTCCAAGGCGAAACGCTGCTCGCCGCCACCGCCTCGGGTATCAGTGCGGGAACCGAGAGAATGTGGTTCGACGGCTCCGCCGGCGCACTCAAATCCGGCCGGCGTTCCTATCCCTATCGGCCGGGCTATGAGTTGCTCGGACGGATCGTCGCTGCCGGCGACGCCTGCGCCTTTTCGCCCGGCGACCGCGTGTTCGCGATGAAGCCACACGCCTCGCATGCCGTGCTGCGCGCCGAGGATTTATGCTTCCGCTTGCCCGATCATGTCGGCGACGACGACGCGCTCGGCATCGGCCTCACCGCCACCGCGCTTCATGCCATTCACCGCGCCAATGTTACCGTCGGCGACGCGGTTGCGGTGTCCGGTCTCGGCACCCTCGGCCTCATTATGATCCAGGTCTTGGCCGCGACCGTTGCCGGTCCGGTGATCGCTCTGACCGGCAGCGCCGCCAAGCGTGAACTTGCGCTGGCACATGGCGCGACCGCGGCCTTCACCTATGACGAGGCGCTATCGCGTCGGGTCGCGCCGGTGCAGTGCCTGTTCGAATGTTCGGGCCTGGCGTCCAACCCGGCACGGTTGGCGCCGTTGCTGCGACCGCAGGGCGAAATCGTCCTGGCCGGATTTTATAACGAGCCGATCCTGCTCGATGGCGAAGCGCTGTTCGCGGCGAGCTCACGGTCAAATCCGTCCGCTCGGCCGGCGCCGCCGGTGAGGACAACGAATACAATCGCTGGGACCGGCGCAAGAATTTCGGTCTGGCGGCGGCGTTGGTGACCGCGGGTAAGGTCAAGACTCGAACCTTGGTGACGCACCGCTTCGCCGCCCAGCGGTTCCTCGACGCGTATCGCTTGATCGCGGAACGGCGGCACGACGTTCTTCAAGTCTGTTTGTCGTGGCAAGGAGACCATGTGAACTGATCCGTTGAGCGCGCCGAAGGCCGGAATAACTGCCATGGCGAATAAGGTGGGGGCTCGATGCGCGTTTTGGTCCTCGGTGGGGATGGTTATCTCGGCTGGCCGACCGCGATGCATTTCGCGGCCAGGGGCCACGAGGTGCTTGCCGTCGATAACTATTTGCGCCGGCGCCTCGCCGCGGAAACCAATTCGCAGCCGCTGCTGCCGACCGACGATCTGCCGTCGCGGTGTGATGCGGTGGCATCGCTCAGCGGGAAAAGCATCGCCTGCCGCGATCTCGATTGCACCGACGGCGAAGCGCTGGCCGGGCTGTTCCGCGACTTCGCGCCCGACACGGTGATCCATTACGCCGAACAGCCTTCCGCGCCTTACTCGATGATGGGCTACGACCAGGCGCGGCTCACGCTGCAAAACAATATCGGCACCACTTTGAGCGTGATCTGGGCGGTGCTGCGCGCGGCACCCCACTGTCACATCGTCAAGCTCGGCACCATGGGCGAATACGGCACGCCAAACATCGACATCGAGGAAGGCTGGATCGAAATCGAGCATAAGGGGCGCAAGGAGCGCTTCCTTTATCCGCGCCAAGGCGGCAGCCTCTACCACACCAGCAAAATCTGCGACACCGACCTGTTGGCCTTTTATACGCGGCTCAACGGCATCGCGGTCACCGATTTGATGCAGGGACCGGTTTACGGCATTTCCAGCGATGAAGCCGATCGCGACGCCCGGCTTCGTCCGCATTTCCACTACGACGACATTTTCGGCACCGTCATCAATCGCTTTGTCGTGCAAGCCGCCGCCGGCGTACCGCTGACGGTTTACGGCTCCGGGAGTCAGGTGCGCGGCTATCTTGATCTTCGCGACACGCTGCAATGCGTCGAGCTGGCGACACTCAATCCACCGACGAAAAAATTCGAGCCGCGCATCTTGAATCAGTTCACCGAACTATTCTCGGTCCGCGATCTCGCGGAGCGCGTCAAGCAGGTGGGCGACGGGCTCGGGCTCGAGGTCGGGATCCGTTCCGTGCCCAACCCGCGCAAGGAGCGGGAAGAACATTTCTATCAGCCGGCGCATGATGGCTTGGCGACGCTGGGCTTGAAGCCGCACGTCCTGAGCGACGACCGCCTGGCCGAGATGATCGAGTTCGTTCTGCGCCATCGCGACGCGGTCGATGTCGGTAAAATTCTGCCCCGCGTATCCTGGGCGTGAGCGGCGGCCGCGATGAACCGCTTTCTCGCCGCCATCGCGCGCCAGATCGAAGAACGCCCGGGCGACGTCTTCTGCCATTTCATTGCCCGCGATGACGAACGGGCAATCAGCTGGGGCGAATTAAGCGCCGGCATCGGTGGCTTTGCCGCGGCTTATCGCGCGCGCCGGCTCGCGCCCGGCGGTGCCGTCCTCATTTTTCTGCGCCACGATCCCGCCCTCTATGCGAGCTTTCTCGGCGCGATGATGGGCGGGTTGGTGCCTGCTTTCATGCCCTGCGCCTCGCCCCGCCAAGACCCGAGGATTTATTGGGAGTCGCACCGCGCGCTATTGCGCCGCATCGCGCCCGCGGCCATCGTGCTCGACCGCAAGACGCTCGGCGAAATGCGACAGGCGGGTCTGCCTGTCGATCATTATCCGATCATCCAAATCGAGGACGTCGCGGCGGCGCGCATCGAGGTACGCCCCGCGGTAAGCGAAGACGCGATCGCCTTGCTGCAACACAGTTCCGGAACGACCGGCCTCAAGAAAGGCGTGGCGCTGACCTACCGCGCCATTGCCGAGCAGCTCGATTCCTATGGTGACGCGATCCGGCTTACACCGGCCGACCGCATCGTCTCCTGGCTGCCGCTGTATCACGATATGGGATTGGTCGCGTGCTTCCTGCTACCGGCCTATAGCGGAATTCCGTTCATCCATCTCGATGCGCTCCAATGGGTGGCACGGCCCGAATTGTTCTTCGCGGCCATCGAGCGCCATCGCGGCACCCTTGGTTGGCTGCCGAATTTCGCCTTCGATCATCTGGCGCAAAGAGTGGATCGCGCGCGCCGCTTCGACCTCTCGAGCATGCGCGCCTTCATCGACTGCTCCGAGCCGTGCCGGCCGGACACGTTCGAGCGCTATCTCGACAAGTTCGGGCTGTGGGGCGTCAAGCCTGAGGCGCTCCAATCTTGCTACGCGATGGCGGAAACCGTGTTCTGCGTCAGCCAGACGCCGCTCGGCGCGCGCTGGCGCGAGCGTGAGATCGAAGGCCGCGCCCGGATGATGGATCTCGGCCCGCCCGTCAGCGGCATCGAACTGTCGGTGCGCGACCGCGACGGCAACGCGCTGCGCGAAGGCGCGGTCGGCGAAATCGCGCTCCAGGGCCGGTTTCTGTTCGACGGTTATTTCGGCGATCCAGCCCTGACGGCGGAGCGGATTCGCGACGGCTGGTACTATACCCGCGATCTCGGCTGCGTCATCGCCGGCGAGGTCTATATTCTCGGCCGCGCCGACGATGTTCTGATCGTCAATGGCCGCAATCTCCATGCGCGTGAAATCGAGGCTCTGATCGATACGCTCGGCTGCACCAAGCCGGGACGCGTCGCCGCTTTCACGCATTATGACGAGAGCACAAAGAGCACCGGCTTGATCGTGGTCGCGGAGAAAAATCCGGCGACACAACTCGATGAAGATCGGATCGTCGCGACCATCGCCGCGCACATCCGCTCAACCGTCGATATTCAGCCGCGCGACATTTACATCGCCCCGCCGGGCTGGGTGGTCAAAACCACCAGCGGCAAGATCGCGCGCGGCGACAATCGGCGAAAATATCTCGCGGCGCGGCAAGCGGAAGGATTGCAGCTTGCCTGACGGCGGCGAAAAGGAAGCGGCGCTGTTGCGCGTCATCGCCGATGTGGTGGCGGCAGAGACCGGCGCGCGCCGCGTGCCGCGATTGCGGCGCGCGGCCGACGCCGGCGACGTGCCGGGCTGGGATTCGCTGATGCATAGCCGGATCGTGCTGGCGCTCGAGGAGCGGCTCCATATCCGCATCGACATCGCGCATACCTACGAGCTGCGCAATCTGGGCGATCTCGTCGACTATCTCGCCGGGCTGTCACCGCGCCATGATTAAGCGTAACGGCCGTCCTTATCGGATTTTCATCTCCGGCAATTGCCAATCGCAGTTCGTCTATGACGCGCTGCGGTTCCTCTATCGCGGCGCGCCGGATATTTCGCTCGCCTTTCGCGCCAACTATCGGCCGGCACACCCCGGCGACGACGAGGCGGCGCGGCAATGCGACATTCACGTCATGCAGGTCACCAATTTGACCGCCGATCCCTGGGCGGAGATCGTGCCCGCGCGTACGCGACGGGTGCGTTTGCCGGTCTTGCAACTGACCGGCGTGTTTCACGCCTTCGCGCCGCGCGTCCATCCGCAAAGCATGGCGCGGGGCCGTCCGCCCTTTTACCTGGCGCGCGGCAACAAGGTCTTGAACGATCTCGCCGCGCGCTTCCGGCGCGGCGAGAATCTGGAGATGTTGCACCAAGCCTATCTCGACTATTCGGGCACCGAGATCGAGCAGGCGCCGCGGCTCATGGAACTCAATATCGCGGCGATGCGCCGCGTCGGACGCAACGCCGATTTCGATCTCTGGCGCGAGATCGAGCCGCGGCTCGCGCAAGAGCGCTTTTTCTGGAGCGTCAAGCATCCGACCTTGGCGACGGACATGACGCTCTTGCGATTCGCCTTGGCGGCTCTGGCGCTACCTTACGAAGCGGCGGATTTGGCGACGCTCGCCGCGGGGCCCGAATATCACGAACCCTATCACGCGCCGATTCACCCCCGGCTGGCGGAGCGGCTCGGTTTGGCCTGGGCCGGCGCCGACACGAAATACCGCTTTTACCAGGACTATTTCACCGCCGAGGAGCATGCGCGTCGCTACATCGCGGGCAATTTTGAGCCGAATTTTTCACTTAATCGCGCGATCCGGAATGCGCGCGCCGGCGCCGATGCCAAAGCGAGCGCCGCGCTATTCCGATCCTCCCGCGCCCCATTTCCCGCGCACGGCCAAGCCGAGTTCTGGCATGGGCGCGTCTTGCAGCGTCTGGGCCGGTATCGGGAAGCCGCGCTGTGTTACCGGCACGCGCTCGGCGCGGCGCGCGATCACCCGCATCCGGTGCCGCACCGCGCCGACGTAACCGTGGCGAAGATCGCGGCCTGTCTCAAACGGTGCGCAGCAAAGCGCGACAAGATCGCCCGCGCCCGCGCTTCGGATCTGGTTCGCGCCGATATTTCTGGGCTCGCGGAACGGGTATCGCGGCTCGAAACCTACGAGGCGCATCTTCAGGCGCGAATCCGGTGGTGGACAGCGCGCCAAAAACTGGCGGCGCTGCGAAAAGAGCATCGGTTGGGATGAACCGCGCCGGTGCCGCCTATAAATGGCTGGGATGACGCCGATCCTCCGCGCACCATTGACCATGGCCCTACTGGCGCTTCTGGCGCTGCCGGCCGAGGCGCAATCGCCGGGCAAAGCGGCGTTGAGTCCGAGGGAACAGGCGCAATATGTGCTGGACCGATTGGCCTATGGGCCGCGTCCGGGCGATGTCGCGCGCGTCGGGGCGATGGGTGTCGGCGCCTATATCGACCGGCAGCTTGCGCCGGAACGGATTCCGGAAAATCCCGCGCTAACGAGCGAGCTCGCCCAACTAACAACCTTGCGCATGAATCCGGTCGAACTGTTCCGCGACTACGGACCGCCGCGACCCTTGCCGGGAATGCGGCCCGATCCCGATCAAGTCAAGGCGGCGCGCCAACGCGGCCACATCATCCTGGCGGAATTGATTGCCGCTCGTTTTGCCCGCGCCATCGACGGCAACCGTCAACTCGAAGAAATGATGACGGAATTCTGGTTCAATCACTTCAA
>JAATGI010000272.1 GCA_015654725.1 Rhodospirillales bacterium | reverse complement strand
GGCGAAGAATTTGCCCAACACCGCCTGCGTCATCGAAATCGGCAGCGTCAGGAACAGCTCGATGGTGCCGCTCTTGCGCTCCTCGGCCCAGAGCCGCATCGACAGGGCCGGGATCAGCACGAGATAAAGCCAGGGATGGAACTGGAAGAAAGGCTGCAGATCGGCTTGGCCGCGATCGAAGAAATTGCCGACGAAAAACGCGAACGCGCCGGCCATTGCCAGGAAAATGACGATGAAGATATAGGCGAGCGGCGTGGCGAAATAACTCGTCAGCTCGCGTTTGAAGATGATGAAGGTGCTGCGCATCGACCGGAATTGCGTGTCGCTACGCGGCCGGCGGCAGGGTGATGTCGCGGAACACGTCGTCGAGCTTGCCGCGCTCGACGCGCAAGGCCGCCACCGGCCAGCCGGCGGTGCGCACCAGATCGGTCACCTCGGCGATGATCGAGAGGCCGTCCTGCGGCACGATCAGGATGGCGCTGCCCTCGCCGTCCTCGATCGCCTCGACCGCCAAGACGCCAGGAAGCCGCAGCAGCGCGGTGCGCGAGTCGATGGCGCCGTCGGCGAGCATCAGGCGCACGGAATTATGCAACCGCGAGCGCGCGGCGAAACGGCCGGGCGAATCGTCCAGCACCACCCGCCCCGCCGCGATCACGATGGCGCGGGTGCAAACCGCGTCAACCTCTTCGAGGATATGGGTCGAGATCACGATCGCCTTCTCGGGCGCCAGCGTGGCGATCAGATTCCTGACCTCGTGCTTCTGGTTGGGGTCGAGCCCGTCGGTGGGCTCGTCCAGGATCAGCACTTCGGGATCGTGCAGCAGCGCCTGCGCCAGCCCGACGCGGCGCTTGAACCCCTTGGACAAGGTCTCGATCGGCTGGTCCATGACCGAGGCAAGCGTCGTGCGTTCGACCGCGAGCGCGATGCGCTTCCTTGCTTCGGCGCCGTCGAAGCCCCTGATCCGCGCGACGAAGGAAAGAAAGCCGGCCGGCGTCATGTCCGGATAGGCGGGCGCGCCTTCGGGCAGGTAGCCGATATGACGCTTCGCCGCGATCGGCTCGTCGACGATGTCACGGCCGCAGATCGCCGCGGTGCCGCGCGTCGGCGCCAGAAACCCCGTGATCATTTTCATGGTGGTGGATTTGCCGGCGCCGTTCGGACCCAGAAAGCCCAGCACTTCGCCGCGCCCGACGGCGAAGGAGACGTCATCGACCGCGACATTCGGGCCGAAGCGCCGGGTCAGATGGCGCACTTCGATCTTGGCTTCCATCACGATAGAAACTGTCCGCCTTCCCGCCCTCGGCCGTACGCTCTTGTTCCTGGCCCCGGCCGCGACCGCATCGGTTGTGCCGAAACCCGCTTGCGGAATCAAGCGATTGAGACGGCGGACGCAACTTAATTTGTTGTAATGTGCCGCGGTTGCTGAACGGAGTCCACGTGAGCGCCTACGCGATCGAGCCTTGGCATGATTTTTTTGTCGCCCAAGCCGGCGCCGGCGCCGCGCTGGCGGGGCTGGTCTTCGTCGCGATCTCGATCAATCTGCAACGCCTCCTGGCGGTCAGGGCGGTGCAGGGCCGCGCCGTCGAGGCGCTGACCTTGCTGGTGTCGTTGTTGATCGTCGGGCTGCTGACACTGATTCCGGGCCAGGGCGAAACCTTGCTGGGGATCGAATTGACGGCATTCGGCGTGATGCTGACGGCGATGATGATCGCGGCCGCGGCCGGCGCGGAAAATACCGGCGGCGCCACGCGTTATCAGTATCTGTCGCGCCTTATCATGGGCCAATGCTCGACGCTGCCGATCGTCGCGGCCGGCATCAGCCTGCTCGCTGGGTGGGGCGGCGGTCTCTACTGGCTGGCGGTCAGCGCCGTCTTTGCCATCGTCGCCGGGATGATCGGCGCCTGGGTGCTGCTGGTCGAGATTTTGCGCTGAGGCGTTGGCCATTACTTCATGTACCAGCCGTGGCTGAGCACCATAGCTTGGCCGGTCAGCGCGTTGGCCTCGAGGCCTGCGAACAGCAGCGCCACCTCGGCGACCTCCTCGACGGTGGTGAATTCGCCATCGACCGTTTCGCCGAGCATGATCTTTTTCACCACGTCATCCTCGGAAATGCAGAGCTCCTTGGCCTGTTCCGGGATTTGCTTGTCCACGAGCGGGGTGCGCACGAAACCCGGGCAGATGACATTGGCCCGCACGCCATGCGCGGCGCCCTCCTTCGCCACCACGCGCGCCAAGCCCAACAGCCCGTGCTTGGCCGTGACATAGGCCGATTTGAGGGGCGAGGCCTCCTTGGAATGGACCGAGCCCATATAGATCACGGCGCCGCCGCCTTTCTTGTACATGTGCGGCAGCACCGCCTTGGTGGTGAGGAACGCGCCGTCGAGATGGATCGACAACAGCCGCTTCCATTCGTTGAAGGGGAATTCCTCGATCCTGTGGACGATCTGGATGCCGGCGTTCGAGACCAGAATATCGACGCCGCCCCAGACTGCGGCAACTTGCGCGACACCTTGATTGACCTGCGCCTCGTCGGTGACGTTCATCGCCACCGCCATCGCCTTGCCCGGCCCCACCGCCGTGAGCGTCTCCGCCGTGGCGCTGGCTTCCTTGAGATTGAGGTCGGCGATCGCGACCCACGCGCCCTCGGCGATGAAGCGGCGCGCGACGGCCTCGCCGATACCCTGCGCGGCACCGGTGACAATGGCGATCTTGTCCTTGAGTTTCATGGCGGCGCTCCGTTCAGTTGGCGAGATAATCATGGACCACCTTGCCCAGTCCTAGGGTCAGGTCGGTCAGGATATGCGTGGCCGAGATCACCTCGCGCACCGGCAAGGCCGCGACCGGCGCCAGCGCGTGGTGGAACAGTTCGAGCGACGCCGGACCGGTCCATGCGCCTTTCACCGTTAGGTCCTCGATCCGATAATCGACCAGCTCGCAAATGCGCGGCGTGCAATCGACATGCGGAATGATTTTGAGGATGTAATTCGCGCTTAACAGCGTCTTGCGCACCGCGTCGAGATCGAGCGCCTTGTGCTTGTAACCCATGGAGCCGGTGGCGATCCGGACCGAGCCGTAATCGAGAGTGCCGAGCAGGGTATCTTTTTCGACGCGCATGACGGGCGCGGCGAGCTTCTTGGGAAAGCCCCAAATCTCGCGCCCGCCCGCGATCGGCGATTCGTCGTCGAGATACATCGAATGGACATAGCCCCCGGCCTGGCCCTTGAAGGTGACGGGGATCACCTGGCCGGACTCGGTGTAGTCGCCGAAGCCGGTCGAATCCGGCATGCGGATGAACTCGAATTTGACGATCGGGTCGGCGAAGGCGAGCGGCTCCGGCACCACCGCTTCGAGCGCCTCGCGGTCGGTGCGGTAGGCAATCACCAGGAATTCGCGATTGATGAAGCGATAGGGGCCGGGCGGATAGGACGGGCTGGTCAAGGGCATCGCGAAGGCGCGGCCGCGGACCTCATCTTGCTTCATGGGAATGGTCCTCCTGGGCCTTGTCGTCCCGCGTCAGATCGAAAACGTTGACGCCGTCGGTCGGCCGCGCGCGGTCGCGCCAACGCGGATGCTCAAGCGTGCGCCGCACGTCCCGCATTCCCGCCTGCCAATGCTCCTCCATCGAGAGGCGCGAGAATTCGTAATCCATCGACGGCCCCTCATAGGGGTGGGTGCGATAGATCAAATGCACGATCGTGATCGCGGCCGCGCATGAATGCTCCGCCAGAAGGACGGCGTCGGGATCGTCGCGCAGCTCCGGCGGCAGCTTCGCCAGGAGCCGCCGGCTGGCCATGCGCAGCTTTTGCAAGCGCATGAAATCGTCGGTATTGAGCCGGGTGCGGCTCGAATAGCGGATTTCCTTCTCGCGCGCGGCGACGCCGACGAGACTCTTCGGCACCTCGCCCCGCGCGCTGAACAGATCGAGCTGAAAGATGCACATATCCGAGCGCTGGCGGGTATATTCCAAGACAAATTGCATCGGCGTGTTGGAGACCAGGCCGCCATCCCAATACATCTCGCCATCGACCTCGACCGGCGGAAAGCCGGGCGGCAACGCACCGCTCGCCATGATATGCTCGGGGCCGATCCGGCGATTTTTGGTGGCGAAATCCTTGGTGTCGAAATAGGCGAAATTGCCGGTGGCGACGCCGACCGCGCCAGCGCTGTATCGCACCGTGCCGCCGTTGAGAACGTCGAAATCGACCAATTCGCTGAGCGTTTCGCGCAGCGGATTGGTGCTGTAGACGCTGATCGCCTCGCGGCTCCCCGGCGGCGCCAGGACGGCCGGCACCACGCGCGGGGTGAAAAAGCCGGGTACGCCGAACATCGATACCGCGAGCGCGTTCAGTTCATTGACGACAATACGCGTGTCGATGCCGCCGAAGGGCTTGCGCCCTACGCCATCGGTGACGTGGCGCCAAAACGCGCGCAGACGCGGCACCCGGTCTTCCGGCTTGTTGCCGGCGATGATCGCGCCATTGATGGCGCCAATCGAGATGCCGGCGATCCAATCCGGCATCACCCCGGCCTCGGCCAGCGCCTCATAGGCGCCGGCCTGGTAGGCGCCCAGCGCGCCGCCGCCTTGCAGCACCAGAACGGTTTTTTCGCCGGGAAAGATCATATCGCCGAGCCGAAGGTTTACCGGGCGGCGGCTCGAATCAGTCCGGCTTGCCGGTGAAGGCTTCGATCGCCTCGGTGATCGATTTGTCGAGCGGCTTTATTTGCGACGGCCAGGTACCGGCGATCTCGCCATATGGCCCGATCAAGAGCTTGTGGAAATTCCAGCGCGGCTGGGCCGCGTCGCCCGCTTGCTCCGCCGCCCATTGATAGAACGGATGGGCCTCTTCGCCGGTAACCTTTTGCTTGGCGGTGAGCGGGAAATCGACGTCGAATTTGCTTTCGCAGAATTCCTTGATTTCGTCTTCGCTGCCCGGCTCCTGGCGGCCGAAATCGTTCGACGGCACGCCGATCACGGTCAGGCCGAGATCGCGATAGCGCCGCCACAGCTGTTGCAATTCCGCGTATTGCGGCGTGAAGCCGCATTGCGACGCCGTGTTCACCACCAGAACCGGCTTGCCGCGATATTGCCCCAGCGGCAACGGATTGCCGTCGATGCCGGTGAATTCGAATTCGTGTCCGGTCCCTGGCGCGGCCATGCGCGAGCCTCTCGATTTATTATGTTGCGGCGCATCATAGTGTCATCGGCGACCGGTTGTAAGCCGGAAGTTTCTCAGCCCTCCGGCAGGCCGGCCTTGCGCAACCCGTCCCAATAGACTTCGGGAAGATCGATCGATTCATGCAAGGACCGGATCGACAGGTCGGGATTTATCTTTCGCACCTCCGCGAGCGCGGCCGCCGCCTGGTCCTGATCGCCCTTGATGGAATAGGCGACCGCCAGGGTGAGATAGGCGGGCCAGCCGGTGAATTGCGCGCCGATGGCGGCTTGCTCCGCCGCGATGGCCTCGTCGTAGCGCTTGAGATCGACCAGCGCGCCGCCGCGCAAATAAAGCCAGAAGCCGAGACTGGGATCGCGCGGGCTGAGGCTCACGGCCTTGTCGAGATTAGCCAGCGCTTCCTGGTCGTGCCCGGTCAGGGTTTGCGCCCAGGCCAGCGCGCCATAGCCGGTCGGATCGTTGGCGTCGAGCGCGATCGCCTTCGCCGCCAGCCCGACCGCTTCGGCGGTGCGTCGCGTCACCATCAGCAGCATCGCCTTGGCGGCATAGGCCTGGGCGAAATCGGGATCGATGCTCAACACCCGGTCGAGCAAATCCATGCAGCGTTGCTTCTGGTCGACCGCCGGATCGGCGCGGCCATAGGCGACGTCCTGGAAATCCGTCCAGGCGTTGTGCAGCAGGGCGTCGAGATTGTCCGGATCGAGCTTGAGCGCCTCCTGGAACAGCGCGCGCGCCTGCGCCACCTTGTCCCGGTCGCTCCCCGCCGCTGACTGATGCAGGATCGCGGAGCCGCGCAATTCGAGATCGACCGAATCGGGATTGCGCGACCGTTCGTTCAGGCTGCGTTCGGTTTCGGCCTTGTTGAGCTCGTAGCCCAGGCCGTTGGTGAGACGCGCGACGATTTCGTCTTGCAGCTTGAACAGGTCGGCGCGGTCCTCATCGAACCGGTCGGCCCAGATATGGGTGCCGGTCGCCGTGTCGATGAGCTGGGCATTGACGCGGACCCGGTTCTGGTCGCGCTGCACCGAGCCTTCAAGGACATAGCGCACGTTGAGTTCCGCGCCAATTGCCTTGGCGTCGACGCTCTTGCCCTTGTAGGTGAAGGAGGTGTTGCGCGCGATCACGAACATGCCGCGCGCCCGCGACAGGTCGGTCGTTAAATTCTCGGTGATGCCGTCCGCGAAATAATCCTGGCTGGGATCGCCCGAGAGATTGCTGAAGGGCAGCACCACCAGCGAAAAGCGCGGCGGCTCCCGCGCGGGCTGCGAGGCCGGCGCCGCCGCGGCCGAAACCGGCGGCGGGGCG
>JAATGI010000388.1 GCA_015654725.1 Rhodospirillales bacterium | reverse complement strand
CGAGACGATCGATTTCGAACGCGTCGACGCGAAATTGGTCGAGGCGGCGCGACCCTTCGGCACCGCGACGCTCCATGAGGCGGGGGGCAAGATCGGCGCGCTGCCGCCGCAGATCAAGCCGATGGCGCCATCCTTCAAGGTGTGCGGCCCGGCCTTTACCGTGCAAGGCCCGCCGGGCGACAATTTGCGGCTGCATCGCGCGCTCGCCGCGGCGCGGCCGGGCGATGTGCTGGTCGCTTCGGTCGGCGGCGTCTATGAGTACGGCTATTGGGGCGAGATCATGTCCACGGCGGGCAAGGCCCTGAACCTTGGTGGCCTGGTCATCGATGGCTGCGTACGCGACGGCGCGCTTTTGGAAGGCGTCGGCTTTCCGGTGTTCGCGCGCGGCCTGTGCATTCGCGGCACCGGCAAGGATTTCGAGGCTCGCGCCTGGCTCGGCGCGCCGCTCTTGATCGGCGATATCACCATCGAGCCGGGCGACCTCGTCTGCGGCGATACCGACGGCGTCTGCGTGGTGCCGCGCGCGCGCGCCGCCGAGGTGATCCAGAAATCGCTCGACCGCGAAGCCAAGGAGGCCAAGGTCATGGACCAGCTCCGCGCCGGTGCCACCACCCTCGATCTCTATGGCTGGAACCGGTAAGCGAACGCGCCGCGCTATTTCAGCCAGTTTTCCAATCGTAGCCCTTCGACGCGGCTGAACTCCCGCTGATTGGCGGTAACGAGCGTGCAATCCAGCGCGATCGCGTGCGCGGCGATCAGCATATCGTTGTTGCCGATGACGCGCCCCATTCGTTCGAGTTGCGCGCGGATTTTCCCGTAGACAGTGTCAGCCGGCGGTTCGAACGGGATCACCTCGAACGGCCCGAGCACCGTTTCAAGCTGGGCCGAAAGCCGCGGCGAGCCGAGTTTCGCGGCGCCGTATCTCAGTTCGGCGGTGACGATAACGCTGGTGCAAATCGCCGCCTCGCCGACCTGGAAAATGCGCTGAGCGGCCGGACCCTGCGGACGCCGAACGAGGTCGGACACGATATTGGTATCGAGCAGATACCGCGTCATATCTCGACGGGATCGGGGGGCGGATCCTCAATCGGCGGAAATTCTTCGTCGAGCGGAGAAAGTGTCGCCAGCAGCGCCAGCAGCGACTTCGGCCGCGTCGGCTCGATGATCAGCCGCTCACCGTCCTTGCGCATGACGGCATCGTCGCCCGGAAGCTCGAACTCACGCGGAATCCGCACGGCCTGGTTTCGCCCATTCCGGAAAAGTTTGACGTGTCGCTCAGGTATTGGCATAGGCCATAGCATATGCCAAGCACCATGCCTGTCAAGGCTTCGCTACGCCTTGACGATATTGTCGGCGACGATGCCGTTGCGGGCGCAGGCATTGCGGGTATCGATCACCAGCGGGCAGGTATCGGCGACCAGTTTGTAATCGACCCCGTCATGGTCGGTGGCGATGAGTGCCGCATCGAACCGTTTCAGCGCGGCGCGGTCGAGCGCCACCGATTTCCGGCCGCCGAATTCGGGATGCTCGCGCAAGGGCGGGATTTCCAGCACCAGCGGATCGTGAAACGCGATCTCGGCGCCGCGCTTTTCCAACAGCTCCATGACCTTGAAGCTCGAGCTTTCGCGGGTGTCGTCGACATTCTTCTTGTAGGCGACGCCGATGATCAGAATCCGCGCGCCGCGCACGCTCTTGCCGAGCCGCTCGCTCAGCGCGAGCGCCAGCCGCTCCACGACATAATGCGGCATGGCGGTGTTGATTTGGCCGGCGAGCTCGATGAAGCGGGTCGAGACCTCGTGCTCGCGCGCCTTCCAGGTGAGATAGAACGGATCGATCGGGATGCAGTGGCCGCCCAGGCCCGGCCCCGGATAAAACGGCATGAAACCGAACGGCTTGGTCTTGGCCGCCTCGATCACTTCCCAGACATCGATGCCCATGGCGTCGTAGATGAGCTTGAGCTCGTTCACCAGCGCGATATTGACGGCGCGGAAGATGTTTTCCGTCAGCTTGACCGCCTCGGCGGTTTCCGGCGACGACACCGCCACGGTGCCGGCGACGAATTGATCGTAGAGCGTGCGCGCCAAGGTGAGCGCGTCGGCGCCGTCGCCGCCCACCACCTTCGGGATGTGGCGCGCGTTATATTCGGTGTTGCCGGGGTCCTCGCGCTCGGGCGAATAGGCCAGATAGAAGTCGGTGCCGGATTTGAGCCCGCCGCGCTCCAGAATCGGGCGCATCACGTCGCGCGTCGTCCCGGGATAGGTGGTCGATTCCAGCACCACCAGTTGGCCGCGCCGCAAATGCTTGGCGACCGTTTCGGTGGTGCCGACCACATAGGACAGGTCCGGTTCGCGATGGCGGGTGAGCGGCGTCGGCACGCAAATCAGGATCGCATCGACCTCCTCGAGCCGGGCGAAGTCCGAGACGGCCTCGAACTTGGCCCCCTTCACCAGCTCCGCCACCAGTGAATCGGGCAGGTGGTGGATATAGGAGCGGCCGCGATTCAACAGCGCGACCTTGCGCGGATCGATATCGAAGCCGGTGACGCGGAAGCCGCTTTGCGCGATGGCGCTGACGAGCGGCAGGCCGACATAGCCGAGCCCGATCACGCCGACGCGCGCGCTGCGGTCGAGAAAGCGCCGCCTCAGTCCCGTCGCGGCGTCGGCGAGCGCATCGCGCGCGCCGCGTGCCCGGCTTTGTCCGTTTGGCTTTTTCTCACCCATCCCCGTCTCTTACCATGCCCGAGTCGGCACGCCTAAGCCAACGAACTCACCCCGATTCGGCCGGACCCGGGAACAGGCTGTCGATGCGGCCGAGCGCGCGATAGACGACCAGCCCGACCCATTCCTTGACCGCGAGATCGAGGAGGGTAAGCCGCTCGTCGAGCATGTAATCGCGGCTAATGACGCCCGGCGCGGTCCGATAATCGACCGGAAACGGCACCACCCGCCAGCCGACATGGCGAAAGCAGCCGACCGCGCGCGGCATATGGAAGGCCGAGGTGACCAACAGCCAGACCTCGCCGTCGCGGGGATGCACCAGCGCGAAACTGTCCTCGGCGTTCTCGATCGTGTTGCGCGACCGGGTTTCGAGAATCATGCGCTCGGCCGGAACGCCGAGCGAAACCAGAATGTCCCGCGTCGGCTCGGCTTCGTTCCAGCCGATATTGCGCAAGCCTTCGCCGCCCGACAGCACGATCTTGGCCTCGGGAAAGCGGCGCGCCAGCGCCGCGGCCTCGATGACGCGCTCGCCGGCGTCGTTGACCGCGGGCAGGCCGCGCGCGCGGGTGATGGCTTCGTCGACGGCGCCGCTGAGAACGACGATGCCGTCGATCCGGTCAGGAAGGCCCGGCTGCGGAAAGCGATTTTCCAGCGGCACGATCGTCCATTCGGCGATGGGCGTCGCCACGATCGCGGCAAAGCCGACTGCCGCCGCGACCGCGAGCCAAATCCCGATCCGCCGGCGCGTCAACAGCGCCAGCGCGCCCAGAACGAGGATCAAGACCAGCAGATTGCCGGGCGCCGATAGATACCAATAGAGCTTGCTCAGGACGAACATCAGGCGAGCGCCGGAATATCGCCGAGACGCGGCACGCGCCAATAATCGTCCTGGCGCATCGCCGCGGCGGCGGTGGGGTCAAAGAGAAACAGCGCGCCGATCCCGGCGGCGCGGCCGGCTTCCAGATCGGACGCCTGATTGCCGACGCCGACCGAGCGGGCGAGATCGAGCGCCAGATCGCTCGCGGCTTGAAGAAACATGCCCGGCGCCGGCTTGCGCCAGGCATTCTCGCGCCGATAAGGGCCGACGCCATCGCTGGCATGGGTCGGCGCGTAATAGACCCCGTCGATGCCGGCGCCGTGACGCGCGAATTCGGCGCGCATCCAATCCATGAAGCGCGTGAATGTCGGCTCGTCGTAAAGCCCGCGCGCGATGCCGCTCTGGTTGGAGGCGATCACGATGGCGAAGCCGCGGCCCGCGAATCCGGCGACGAGATCGAATAT
>JAATGI010000497.1 GCA_015654725.1 Rhodospirillales bacterium | reverse complement strand
GAACGAGTAGATGAAGCCGACCCTGCCGTCGATATCGAACGGGAACAGACCCAGGAGTGGGGTCACTTGCATCCCCTGCAGCCCGTCATCGCCGCCGGTGAAGCTGTTCCATTTGTTCGCGATCTCATAGCAGATGAGGCCGATGCCGAGCGTGACCATCAGCATGGCGATGCCATGGAGGCGCGCCACGAGCTGACTGCAAATCGCGCCCGCGAGGCCCGCGACCACCGCCGCCGCGACCAGGCCGAACAACGGGTCGCCCCACCAATCGCGCGCCAGAATCCCGGCGGTATAGGCGCCGATACCGAAAAACGCGGCATGGCCGAAAGACGGAATCCCGGCATAGCCGAACATCACATCGAGGGAGACCACGAACAGTCCCGTTATCATGGCCTGAGTAATCAACACGAGGTGGCCGGGGAAAATGAAATAGCTCGCCGCAGCCAAGACCCAGAAGACGATTTCCTCCCAGCGCCATTGCGCACGCCGGACGAACAACGCGCGTGCCGATCGCGTCGACGGTGTCGCCTGCGGCGCGGAAATGGCGACCATCGGCCTAGTGTCCCCGGCCGAACAGGCCGTTGGGCCGCACCAGCAGAATCGCGACCGTGACACCGTAGATAATAAACGCCCCGAGATAGGGGATGTAATACTTGCCCGCGACGTCGCAAATGCCGAGCGCCAGGGCGGCGGCCAAGGTGCCGCGGATCGAACCGAGGCCGCCCACCACCACCACGACCAGGAGATAGACCAGGTATTTCACCGGGAAGGAAGGATCGAGCCCGACCAGATAGATCGCGAGGCCGCCCCCCAGTCCCGCCAGCGCGCTGCCGATGGCGAAGGCGAGCATGAACAGCCGGTCGATATCGATGCCGCAGCTCATGGTCATGCGGCGATTATCGACCGCGGCGCGGATCTTGGCGCCGAAGCTGGTTTTCTCGACGCCGAGCACCAGACCCAGCGTCAACAAGCCGCCGAAAAGGATCAGGAACAGGCGATAGGAGCCGATATCGAACCAGCCGAGATGGGCCCGGCCTTCGAGAAACGCCGGCACATGAACGGCGGGCGGCACCGCGCCCCAGATATAGGTCGCGGCCGCGACCGTCATCGTCACGATGCCGATGGTGAGCAGGACCTGGTCGAGTTGGTTGCCCCAATAAAACCGCTTGAAGATGGTGCGCTCGACGATTAGTCCTGCGACCGCCGCGCCCAGCGCGGCCATGGGCAGTGCCGCGAAGAACGGCCAGCCGTACCAATTCATCAGCATGACCACGATATAGCCGCCGAGCATCGACAGAGAGCCGTGCGCCAGATTGGCGAACCCCATGAGCCCCATCGTCACCGACAGGCCGCCCGCCATCAAGAACAGCAGTACTCCGTAGGCGACGCCCGCCGCCAGGATATTGACGAAATCGGCCATGGCTCTATTCCGTTGAGCGCTATTTCACCGGATCGCCGAGATCGTTGACCATGGGAATGGTGTCAAACTCGACATTTTGCAGCTTGCCGTCGATCTTCTCCACCTTGCGGATATAGATGTTCTGGACGATGTCGCGGTTCTGGTCGATCGCGATCGGCCCGCGCGGCGATTCGAAATGCATGCCCTTGATGATCGCCATCGTCTTGTCGGGATCGATGATGCCGTTCTGCGCCGCGACCAGGGTGTAGATCGCATTCATCACGTCATAGGCGGCAACGCCGCCGAATTCGGGCCGGATGCCCGGCGGCGCAACCGCGTAGAGTGCCTTGACGAACGCGCGGTTGAGCGCCGAATCATGCGCTTCGGAATAATCGAATACGGTGATCATGCCGAGCGACGCGTCGCCCAACTGATCGAGTGAATTCTCGTCGGTCAGATCGCCGGTTGCCAAGACCTGGACGTGCTGCTCGTCGAGACCGGCATCCTTATAGGCCTTCAGGAAGGCGATCGGATGGCCCGCCGCAGGTGCGAAAATGAAAATTGCCTGCGGATTGGCGTCCTTGGCGCGCTGAACATAGGCGGAATAATCGGGCGTGGTGAAGGGCGGCTTCACCTCGCCGACGATGGTGCCGCCGGCGGCGGTATAGGTCTGCTTGAAGACGCGCCCGGCCTCCAAACCTGGGCCGTAATCGGTATAGATGGCGTAGACCGACTTGTAGCCGTGCTTCGCCGCCCAGGTGCCGAAGGGAGCGACCGCCTGCCCCGTCGTGAAGCCGAACCGCGCCATATAGGGCGCGTTGGTCAGGACCGAGGTCGTCGCGGCATTGACGATGAGCACGGGCACCTTGGCCGGGGTCGATACGGTTGCGGCCGCGAACGCTTCCGGCGTCAGCGTGATTCCCGCCATCAACTCGACCTTGTCTCGCGAGACTAGCTCCGCCGCCTCTTTACGGACGATATCCGCCTGTCCTTGGGTATCGCGCTTCAAGATCTCAATCTTGCGGCCCGCGACCACGTCGCCATGCTGCTGCATATAGACTTTGATCGCGGCGTCGGTTTCTTGGCCGCCGGCCGCGGCGGCCCCGGAATAGAATCCGAACCAGCCGATCTTGAGCGGCGTCGGCTCGTCGGCCCAGGAGGCAGCGGCGCTGCTCGCCAGCAACGACAGTGCCAACAACGTGCCACAAGTGAATCCGATACGCGACATCGTCCTTCTCCGACCTGCCGGCCTATGACGCTTTCACCTCTTCGCCGTGATCGTCGACATGCGGAATGACATCGATCTCGACATTCTGCAGCTTGCCGTCGACTTTCCGCACTTCACGGATATAGACGTTCTGCACGATGTCGCGGTTCTGATCGATCTCGATGGGCCCGCGCGGCGATTCGAACTTGATGCCCTTGAGCAGCGCGATCGTCTTGTCGGGATCGATCTTGCCGTCCTGAGCCTGCAAGACCCGATAGAGCGCCTCAAACACATCGTAGGTGCAGCAGCCGCCGAAATCGGGACGGGTATGGGGCGGGGCGAACTCGTAGAAATCCTTCACAAACATCTGGTTGAGCGCCGAATTATGCGATTCGTTGTAATGGAAGACCGTGATCATGCCGAGCGTGCCCTCGCCCAGCGCGTCGAACTGGTTCTCGTCGGTGAGGTCGCCGGTCGCCAGGATTTTGACGCCGGCCTCCTTGAGGCCCGAATCCTGATAGGCCTTGAGGAAGGCCTGGGGATGCTCGCCCGCGGGGGCGAAGATGAAGATCGCTTGCGGGTTGGAATCCTTGGCGCGTTGAACATAAGCGGAATAATCGGGGCTCCGGAGCGGCGGCTTGACCTCGCCGACGATCGTGCCGCCGGAATCGGTGAAGCTCTTGCCGAAGGACGCCCCGGCCTCGAGGCCGGGGCCGTAATCGGTGTAGATCAGGAACATCTTCTTGTAGCCCTGCTTCACCGCCCAGCGGCCATACGGCACGCCGACCTGGGAAGTCGTGAAGCCGAAGCGCACGAGATACTGGGCGGTGTCCAAAATCTTGGTTGTCGCCGCGTTGACGACCAGCACCGGCGTCTTGGTCTGGTTGGTCACCACGCCAGTGGCCATCGCGTTGGGCGTATAGTCGAGGCCGAGAATGATCTCGACCTTGTCCCGCGAGATCAGTTCCTGCACGACGCGGTGGACGACATCCGGATTGGGACCGGTCGTGTCGCGCTTCAGCAGCACGATCTTGCGGCCCGCGACGACGTCGCCGTGCCGCTTCATATAGGCTTGGATGGCCGCGTCGGATTCCTGGCCGTTGATAGCGAAGGGACCGGAATAGCCGTTGAGGAAGCCGACATTGATCGGCGTGGGCTCGGCGGCGCGCACTATCGTGGAAAAAGCGGGGGCGGCCGCCGCAGCGGCCACCGAATAACGCAAAACCGAACGACGTGAAATCATCTACGACCTCCCTCGCTTGTGGTTGGGGGAACGGATCGTCTCGCTCCGGCCCCTTTTGGCCTTAGAATTTCACGACCGGCGGGACCGAAGCAAGGGTTTCGCTGTGCGAAGCAAGAAATCGTCGCGTTTCAGTCGGCCGTTGGCGCACAGTACGGCGCGGTGAACACTGTGCCCGGCGTGGCGACGCTGCTAGTGGTGAAAATCTGACATTTGAATCCGGGAAGGGATTCCCGAATGGGTTGGCGCG
>JAATGI010000186.1 GCA_015654725.1 Rhodospirillales bacterium | reverse complement strand
TGAAGATGAAATTCGGCGCAATCCTCGCCGGTAAAGCTCGCCGGCGCCGGAAAGAACAGGCATAGCCCGCGGTCGATCGCCTCGCCCGTCGCCGGGTCGCGAAATGTCGCCAGCTCAGCCTTGCGCGGCGGCGGCTCTTTCCCGACAATCGCCGCGATTATTTTGCGAACGCCGGGGCCGGAGAGGCGTAGAACCGCGACAGCGGCCCGCCCCGCGCCGGAGGCCAGCGCATAGATCGTGTCAAGCTCGCGCCCCGCCCCACTCATCTTAAGGCCCGTCATGTCCAACGAACTCGCCAAGGCCGCCAGTCCCTATCTGCTGCAACACAAGGACAATCCCGTCCATTGGCGGCTCTGGGGCCCGGCCGCGCTGGCGGAGGCGGAAGCGGCCAATAAGCCGATCCTGCTCTCGGTCGGCTATGCCGCCTGCCATTGGTGCCATGTGATGGCGCATGAAAGTTTCGAGGACCCGCAAACCGCCGCGGTCATGAACGAGCTTTTCGTGAACATCAAGGTCGATCGCGAGGAGCGGCCGGATATCGACCACATCTACATGCAGGCCCTGCACACTTTCGGCGAGCAGGGCGGCTGGCCGATGACCATGTTCCTCACACCCCGCGGCGAGCCTTTTTGGGGGGGCACCTATTTCCCGAAAGAGGCGCGCTATGGCCGCCCGGCCTTCGCCACCGTGCTGCGCAGCGTCGCCAAGGCGTTCCGCGACGAGCAAGGTAAAATTACCTCAAATGCCGAGGCGGTGCGGCGATCGCTGGGGCGGATCGAGTCGGGCGAGCCCAGCGCGGCGCCGCTGAGTCTGGCGGTCGCCGACGCGCTAGCACCCAAGCTCACCGATTATGTCGATCCGGTCGATGGCGGCCTGCGCGGCGCGCCGAAATTTCCCAATCCGGCGATTTTCGAATTTTTGTGGCGTGCCGGCGCCCGGCTGGACGACCAAAAATATCGCGATCTCGTCCGCCTGACGCTGACGAAAATGTCGGAGGGCGGCATCTATGATCATCTCGGCGGCGGCTATGCGCGCTATTCGACCGACGACCGCTGGCTCGTGCCGCATTTCGAGAAAATGCTCTACGACAATGCCCAGATCCTCGAATTGCTCGGGCTTGCCTGGCGCGAATTTGGCGACGATCTCTTGCGCCAGCGTGCTTATGAGACCGTCGGCTGGCTCACGCGCGAGATGACCAATGCCGGCGGCGGCTTCTCCGCGTCGCTCGATGCCGACAGCGAGGGCGAGGAAGGCAAGTTTTACGTCTGGACCTGGCCCGAGCTCGTCGAAGTGCTCGGCGCCGAGGACGCTGCGTTCTTCGGCAAATTCTACAATGCTTCACGCATCGGCAATTGGGCCAAGGAAAAGCATGGGCGAAGCGTCACCATCCTCAATCGCCTCGAACTGAAGCTGCCGCCGACCGCTGAGGAGGAAGCGCGCCTTGTGCCGTTGAAGCGAAAGCTCTTCGCCGTGCGCGAGACGCGCGTGCATCCGGGCCTCGACGACAAGATCATGGCGGATTGGAACGGGCTGACGATCGCCGCGCTGGTCAATTCCGCGACCGCCTTCGGCGAGCCGCGCTGGATCGCACTTGCGACCCGCGCCTATCATCATGTCGTCGAGCATCTGCAATTTAAGGACGACGACGGCGCGCCGCGCCTCGCGCACAGCACGCGCGATGGCGTGGTCGTGAAGCCAGGCCTCGCGCTCGATCATGCGACGATGGCGCGCGCCGCGCTCGCTCTGCACGAAGCCCGGCACATGACCGGCGCGGAGCTTGCGCCTTGTGATTATCTCGCCGATGCCGTCGCCTGGGCCGAAGCCCTTCAGCGCCACCATATCGAGCCGGAGACCGGCCGCGTCGCCATGGCCGCGGACGATGCAAAGGACATCATCATCAGGTTAGCGCCGACGGCGGACGATGCGATTCCCAACGCCCATTCGGTCGCGCTTAGCGCTTTGGCGCGGCTTGCGGCAGCAACCGGCGAGGCGAAATGGCGGGCGCGGGCGGACGCGCTTTTCGCCGCCGTCGCGCCGGCAGTCATCGCGCAGCCCGTCGGCCATGCCGGCATACTGAACGCGCTCGATCTTTATCTGCGCGCCCGCGAGATCGTCGTCGCGGGACCGCAGCGCCGAGAGCCTTACGATGCAGCGCTCGCCGCGCCTTTCGACACGCGGATGGTGCTCGATCTCGAGCCCGACGCCGCGCTTCCACCAAGCCATCCGGCGCAGGCGCAGATCGCTGCGGCTGGCACGGCCGCTGCTTTCGTCTGTTCGGGCGGCGTGTGCGCTTTGCCGGTTCATGATATTGCGGCGTTAGACGCCTTGCTCGCACACTAACTCATATTCGAGGGTTCGGATGACCCACACCGAAAAGTCGCTGACGCAGAGCGAGACGCCGCCTGACGAAGATCCCGTCATCCGCACCATCACCATGCCGGCGGACACAAATGCTTATGGCGATATTTTCGGCGGCTGGCTGATGTCGCAGATGGACCTTGCCGGCAGCAACATCGCCTCGCGCATCGCGCGCGGACGCGCCTCGACGGTGCGTGTCGAAGCGATGAATTTCCTGCGCCCGGTGCGCGTCGGCGATGTGGTGAGTCTTTATGGCCGCCTCGTCACGCGCGGCCGCACGTCGATGAAGATCGAGGTCGAGGCTTGGAGCCGCGCCCGCGACAGCGAGGAGACGGTGAAAGTGACGGAAGCGGTCTTTACCTTCGTCGCCATCGATCCGGTGACGCGCCGGCCGCGGCCCTTGCCGGAGGAGTGACACCTCACCCGGCGCTACGCGCCACCCTCCCCTGAAGGGGAGGGACACGCGCTCGATCGTTAGCCCAATCCCTCCCCGTTCGCGGGGAGGGTGTCATGCGAAGCATGACGGGTGGGGTTACGTATTCATCGATTCGAAGAAGCTGGAATTGCCC
>JAATGI010000127.1 GCA_015654725.1 Rhodospirillales bacterium | reverse complement strand
CCGCGATCTCAGCCGCGAGCGCCCCGCCGACCGAGGCGCCGATGAGATCGATGGCGCCGTCCGCACCCGCCCCGGCCGCGTCGAGCAGGTCGAGGGTCGCCATGATCCAATCGAGATGGCTATCGAGCACGTCGTGACCTTCGCCGCCGGGAAAGCCCGGGATCGACGGCGCGACCACGCGGCGCTTTTCCGCCAGCCGGTCGAGAAATCGGGTCCAACGCGGCAAGCCCGCCACGCCCGCGAGATAATAGAGCGACTTGCCCTCGCCTTTTTCCCAAACGCGGCAGGGCCTGCCATTCACCTCGATATAATGCTCGGCGATGTCATTCATTCCGCGGCTCTCAAGGTGGTTTGCGCCGGCGTCGCGCGCGCCGGACGGGGTAACGGTTTCGGCCACCAGTGGTCTTCCCACTTATCGTCGAACAGATGTCGCAGCTGCGGCGCCACTTTTTGCGCGAACAGTCGCGTATTTTCGGTGACCAAATCCTTCGGCATATTCCCGAACTGCATCAGCATCATGAGATGGCCGATATTGAGTTGCGTCACGACGTGCTTCAATTTGTCCGCGACCTCGTCGGGCGAGCCGACGATAACGTGGCCGCGCTCGACCATTTCCTCGAACGTGTCCGCAGGCCCCGCTTGCGGGCCACCGCCGCGGCGCCCGGGCAATTGTGAGACCATCTTGGCGCGGATGGTGCCCTCGGTGACATAGCCCGGCGGATTGCCGTAGCGCGGATCGATGTGGAAGCTGCGGTGAAAGAAATATTCCGCCGGCTCCTTATAGAGTTTCATAGCTTCGGCGCGGGTTTCGGCGACGCCGACAAATTGCAGAAAACCGGCGCGGTAAGGATTGCGATCCTTGCCGACCCTGTCGATATCGCGCCAGAACCCCTCCAAGCTCGACCGCGCCGCCTCGAAGCCGAAATAGCTGAGATTGGCGTAGACATAATCCTTCTCGGCGCACCACTGCCAGGTTTCGATCGAGCCGCCGCCCGGAATCCAGATCGGCGGGCGCGGCCGCTGCACCGGCTTGAGCCAGATATTGACGTAGCGCTGTTGATTGAAGCGGCCGTTGAAGGAGAACACATCCTCGTCGGACCAAGCGCGGACGATCAGATCATGCGCCTCGCGATAGCGGTCGCGGAGCTGGCTCGGATTCTGGCTGTAAGCATAGCAGGTATCGAAGGGTGTCCCGACTGGGAAGCCGGCGATCAGCCGGCCGCCGGAAATGCAATCGATCATCGCCATTTCCTCGGCGACGCGCGTCGGCGGATTATAGAGCGCCAGCGAATTGCCCATGATGCAGATCGCCGCGTTGGTGGTGCGCCGCGCCAGGGTCGCCGCGATCAGATTGGGCGACGGCATCATGCCGTAACCGTTGGAGTGATGCTCGTTGACGCAGATCGCGTCGAAGCCCTGCTGGTCCGCGAATTCGAGCTCGTCCATGAAGTCGTTATACATGACGTTCGCCGCCGCCGGATCGAACAGGTCGCGGGGAATATCGATATAGACGGACGGATATTTCTCGCGAAAATCCTCCGGCAGCTTGGTGTAGGGCATGAGGTGGAACCAGCAGAACTTCATGACGCTTCTCCCAACGCGCTTTTGCCGATTAGTGTAGGGGAGAATGCGGGGCGCGCCTAGCGGCTCGGCCAGCGAAAACAGCGAGGTGAGCTATGCCTTATCGCGTAACGGTCGTGGGCCTGCCGGGCGCGCTGGTCGATTTGGGAAAAGAACTCGCCGCCGCGGGGCTCGAGGTCGCGCTGCTGCCCGAGGGCGCGCGGGCATGGACCTCGGCGTTGATCCGCGACTATGTCCGCGATGCCGACGCGCTGGTCGGCACCTTCGCCGGCATCGCGCTGCCGCGCGAGGTGCTGGCGGCGGGCGAGAAATTGCGCGTCGTGGTCTCGCCGGTGATCGGCACCGAGCATATCGATGTCGCCGCGGCGACCGAGCTCGGCATCGCCGTCGGCTATGGCGCCACGCCCGAGAATTATCTCGGCGTCGCCGAGGCCATCGTCATGGAAATGGCGCTGCTGCGGAAAAACTTTCTCGCCAAGCAGGCGGCGGTGCGCGAGGGCGGCTGGCGCGTGGCGCATCCCGGCAACATGGTGCGCGGCGCCACCGTCGGCGTTATCGGCTTCGGCAATATCGGGCGCGGCCTCGCGAAGCGGCTCGCCGGTTGGGAATGCAATTTGCTCGCGACCGATCCTTATATCGACCCCGCCGTCGCCCCGCCGCTCAATGTTCGGCTGGTCGATCTCGACACGTTGCTGCGCGCCTCGGATTTCGTCGTTCTCGCGGTGACGCTGACGGCGGAGACCCGGCACATGATCGCGGCACCCCAACTCGCGCTGATGAAGGCCGGCGCGTTCCTTATCAATGCGGCGCGCGGCGGCGTGGTGGACGAGCCGGCGCTGCTAGCGGCGCTCGACCAGGGCAAGCTCGCCGGCGCCGCCATCGATACCTGGGAGCAGGAGCCCTCGCCCGCCGATCATCCGCTGCGCACCCACCCCAAGACCCTGGTGACGGGTCACAATGTCGGCCACTCGGAAGAAGCCTATGCCAGCCTGCCGGTCGCGGCGATCGAGAACACGCTGCGGGGCTTGCGCGGCGAGCCGCCCTTGCATTTTCGCAATCCCGACGTCGTGGCGAAATGGCGCGAGCGGCTGCGGCGGCTGGGCGTGAATAGCTGACCTTGGACCGGGTCGACACCATCGTCGCCGGCGCCGGCGTGGTCGGCCTGGCGATCGCCCGCGCGGTGGCGCTTCGCGGCCGCGAGGTGCTGGTGCTCGAAAGCGAAACCGCCATCGGCACCGCCACGAGTTCGCGAAATAGCGGCGTCATCCATGCCGGCCTCTATTACCCACCCGGCAGTCTGAAGGCTCGGCTCTGCGTCGCCGGCCGCGACCTGCTTTATGACTACGCGCCCCGACGCGGCGTCGCACATGAGCGTTGCGGCAAGCTGGTGGTGGCGACGGATG
>JAATGI010000475.1 GCA_015654725.1 Rhodospirillales bacterium | reverse complement strand
CCGCCGGATTGACGCTGACCGCGACGAAACGCCGGCCGATCGCGGTGCGGGTGAGGATGAACACGGCGACCCCCGCCACCAGCGCCAGCACCCAGACCGTGGTCGGAACCCCGAGGAACCGGCCCTCGAAAAAACTCACCATCATCGGCGGCGACTGCACCGACGCGCCGGTCGAGAGCCAATAGGTGAGGCCGAACAGGATCGCGTTGACGCCGATCGTGGTCACCAGCGGCGGCACGAAGAGATAGGTCACGATCGCGCCGGTAAAGGCGCCGATCGCGGCGCCCACGGCCAAGGCGAGCGCGACATAGAACAGGACCACGCCGAGATCGCCGCTGCCGTCGGGCAGCTTGGTGACGACGACGGCGGTGAACGACATGATGCCCGCGGTCGAAAGATCGAGCCCGCGCTGCTGGATCACCAGATGCTGGCCGAGCGAGGCCATCGCCAGGATCGCGAAATACGGCAGGGTCGAGAGAATCGCGGCTGAATTGACGGTGCTGGGCGCGGCGATGCCGCCGATCAGCACCAGCACCGCGGTGGCGAAAATGGCTTTTGCCGCCAAGGGCAGATCGGCGGCGTTCTTGCCGAATGCCGGCATGCGCAGACGGAATTTGCTTTCGTCTGGCATGCTTGAAATCGCTCCCCCGCGTCAAATCTCGTAGAATCCCCTCGCCCTACCCTCTCCCCCTTGAGGGGGAGAGGGATGAGGAGCCTTAGCGAGGCGTCGGCCCGAGCTTAGGCGGAGCTGGGTGAGGGGATGCCAGTCTACGATTGGTCCCGCGTCTTGTTACTTCCCGCCGAGCGCCTTGACCTGCTCGTCCTTCGTCAACATCGCGGACGGGATCGAATCCATCGGCATCGCCTTGTCGCATTTGATCGCGAGCTTCGGATTCTTCGAGGTGTTGTCCTCGGTGAAGGGCAGAACGATCAGGCTCGGTTCGAGGTTGTTGATCCCCTCGGCCGCCGCCACGCCCTTGCGCAACGCGAGACGCACCATCCAGGTATGGGCATCCATGCTCGACATCTTGAAGTTCGGATTGTCCGCCGCGAGGCAGCTCAAATCCATCAGCGATTGCCCGACATAGGCGGGCACCGGCTTGCCGGCCGCGAGGAAGGCGCGGATCGGTCCCGTGGTTTCGCTATAGATGCCGTCGATTTGGGGATATTTGGCAATGAGCGCCGCGGTCTTTTGCTGCGCCAGGGCCGGATCCCAATTGGTCGGCACCGGCTCCTGCTCCAGCACCACGATGTCGGGATATTTCTTGAAGACGACTTTCCAGCCGGCTTCCTGCGCGGCGGTCATCGGGTTGCCGGGCGTGCCACCGTAAAGAATGATGTTGCCCTTGCCATGGAGGGTCTTGGCCAGCCATGTCGCGAATTGCTCGCCGACCTGGCCCTGGTCCTCCGTCACGCGATCGACATAGTCCTTGCCGATCTT
This sequence comes from Rhodospirillales bacterium, assembly GCA_015654725.1. Classification (GTDB taxonomy): domain Bacteria; phylum Pseudomonadota; class Alphaproteobacteria; order ATCC43930; family CGMCC-115725; genus JAATGI01. The sequence continues at coordinate 3,153 of JAATGI010000475.1, read as the reverse complement.
GCCGGGGAACGTGCCGCTTGAGGCGCCGGTGTCAAAAGGCACCACCGCGACGCCGGCGGCCGTCGCCTCGCGCGTCGCCTTGGTAATCGCCGCGCCGCCGTCCAGGAAGGCGACGATCACGTCGAAATGCTGCGCCACCAGACCTTCGATATCCGCGATCTGCTTCTCCGGCTTGCCCTCGCCGTCGGTATAGCGGGTCTCGGTGATGTTCTTGCACTTCGAGGCCTCGTCCTCGAATTCGGCGCGCGTGATATGGCGCCAGTAATTGCCGCCCCAGCCGTCCGAGAACGCGACCTTGATCGGCTTGGTGCCGCAGAATTTCGCCATCGGCTGCAAATCGGCGACGGTGCCGATCTTGTTCGGCGCCAGATTGACCTTGGTGATGTCGTCGGCAAAGCTTGGCGACGACAGACCGACGGCTAAGCCCAACGCGGCCGCGCCGACCCATAGACTCCGTGACAACATTATCTCCTCCCTGTCAATTTGTGATCGTCCGGCGAAGCGGCGTCATGCGCATGAGCCAGGTTCCGCCGCGGTGATTTCATCTTTGAGCCGCCGAACTCCTCCCGATTTCTTAGCCGCCGCTGCCAGTCCGGCGAAAACCGGCGCGTTCGATCCCGGAGCATAAGTACGGAAATACTTTTTTTTCAATCGGAAACCGCGCAAAGCGGCGCCCTAACGCCGATGTTACCGCATTTTCGCTGAGCGCAATCCTTGCCTCGCCGGCGCGAAGCGATCGATCCAGGCGGCAAAGGCATTGAGGAATTTGGTCATGAAATCGCGCGTCGACGGGTTGGCGAAATCGCCCTGGTCGTCAACCAGATTGGCGCCGCCGCCGATATAGGCCTCGGGCTGTGGCATCGCCGGAACGTTAAGGAACACCAATGATTGACGGAGGTGATGGTTGGCGCCGAAGCCGCCGATGGCGCCGGGCGAAATGCTGATGACCGCGCCGGGCTTGCCGTCCCAGGCGTTGTGGCCGTAGGGGCGCGAGCCGGCATCGATGGCGTTCTTCAAGACCCCCGGCACCGAACGGTTATATTCGGGCGTCACGAACAGAACCGCGTCGGCCTTCCCGATCCGCTCTTTGAGCGCCACCCACGCCGCCGGCGGATTGGCGTCAAGGTCCTGATTGTAAAGCGGTAAATCGCCGATCTCGACGATCTCGAGGGTGAGGGCCGGCGGCGCGATCTTGGCCAGCGCGAGGGCAAGACGGCGCGAATACGAGCCTGTGCGCAGGCTGCCGACAAAGACGGCGACATTCTTGGGAGCGGTCATGGAAATTCCAGGTATCGGAGGTCAGGGATCGGGTGCCGGAAATAGGTAGTGCTCTCGTTATTCAGAATGAACATCGCGTCGAGGGGTCTTGGCCGTTCGTTTCTAGCCCCACGCCTTGCGTTCCGCGCCGAGGGGATCGTTCTCCGCCCGGCATTGCAGATCGAAGATCATGGTCGGGCGGTCGGCGGGCGAATAGGCCGGCCAATGGGGAATGCCGCTATGGTTCGGATCGTCCTTATAGGCGAATTCGATCCAGCTTCGGCTCATCGTCTCGGCCAGAACCAGGCGCGCCGGCGCGTCGCCGGTAAGGCGGGTCTTGTCGAGATTGTCGAACGCGAACGGGATTTCGAGCGCGTGACAGGAGCCGAGTTTCCCGTCGAGAACCGGCGTCGCCCAGGTGAAGAGATAGACGAACACCGGCGCCGCCTTCTGCGCCGCCTTGCGGTCGGCGATGGTCAGCGATGGCATGCGGATCGACTGATCGGTCGCGATCGCCAGCACCAGATCGCGCGGGCTGGCGCCGGGCCGCGCCGCGCGGTAAGCGGCGACGATCGCCTCGGTCCGGTCGCCCAGGAAGGGACGGGCCGCCTCCGGCAATCCGGCCTCGGTGAGACCCTCGGCCCAGGGCGCGAAGCCGAAGAACAGATTCATCTCGTCGCGATTGGTGCCGATCATCAAGGGGATATGGGCCGAGAGCGCCGGCGCCGCCGGCGCGAACGGGCCGCCGGGCAGGGTGGCGCCGTCGATCACCGGATTGAACCCCTGCTTTCGCCGGTTGGCGAAAGACAAGGCGCCGAGGCGCGCCAGCACCGCATTTTGCGCCGCGAGCAATTTATCGGCGGGCGCCGCGACCAAATCCTCCCCCGCGGCGGCGCCGAGTTCCTTCATCACCTGACGCGCGGTGTCGGTCGCGGCGGCGGCGGACATGGTCTCGACCGAGGGGCCGCTTTGCACGATCGCCTTGTGGAACAGGCCGCTCGCCGCCGGCATCGCCATCAGCGCGCAAATCTTGGCGCCGCCGCCGGATTCGCCGAACAGCGTGACATTGTCCGGATCGCCGCCGAATTCGGCGATGTTGTCGCGCACCCATTCGAGCGCCGCGACGATGTCGAGCATGCCGACATTGCCCGATGACGCGAATTCCGCGCCACCCAACTCGCCAAGATAAAGATAGCCGAAGGCGCCGAGCCGGTGATTGAGGGTCACTACCACGACATTGCCCTTGGCGGCGAGGTTGGTGCCGTCGGTTCGGGGCGCCGCGCCTGAGCCTGAAATGAACGCGCCGCCATGCAGCCACACCATCACCGGCCGGTCGCCGCCATCGTCGAGCGCGGGCGTCCAGACATTGAGCGAGAGGCAATCCTCGCTGACGGGCGGCAGACCGGTGTCGGCGTAGATTTCGAGAATCGCCGGCGCCAGATTGAGGGCGTTGGGCTTCTGCATCGCGCGCCCGCCGAATTGGGTGGCGTCGCGGATGTCGGTCCAGGGCGCCGGTTTCGACGGCGGCTTGAAGCGCCCGGCACCGACGGGCGGGGCGGCATAGGGAATGCCCTTGAAGCTCAGAATGCCGTCTTCGAGGGCGCCCTGAATCTTGCCCATCGACGTAGCGGCGACAAATTCGTCTGACATGAAGCTCCCTCGTGACCGATTTGCGCTATCATAACGACAAACAAAGGGAGGATAAGTTGCCGCAAACGGCGCAAAAATTCGACTACATCGTCGTCGGCGCCGGATCGGCCGGCTGCGTGCTGGCGAATCGGCTGTCCGCCAATCCGCGCCATGCGGTGGCGTTGATCGAGGCCGGCCCCTCCGACCGCAAATTCCCGACCAACATCAAGACCACGGTCCCGGTCGGCAGCCGCGGCCTGACACCCT
>JAATGI010000050.1 GCA_015654725.1 Rhodospirillales bacterium | reverse complement strand
GGCTTTGTCGGCAATATCGTCGAGGCGATGGCGGCTTACGGCTCGGGCCAATTGGGCGAGACGGCGATCCGGATGCACGACGCGGACCGCGTCATGGCGATCGGCTCCGACGGCATGATGGCGGCGGTGGCGCGGGCGCGGCACGCCGTGCTGGCGCCCTATCTGAAGCCCGACCATGTCGGCATCGCCTCGATCAATTCGCCGATGCAATGCATGATGAAGGAAATCTGCGCGCAATGCCTTCAGGTGCAGCGCGATCCCGTGACCGGCGACGAGACCGTGGTGTTCTCCTGCTTCAACCAGGACCAGCCCATCGACCGCGTCGATTTCGCCGTGCTGCGCCAGCGCCTCGGCCAGAACGGCGTCCAGGAGAAATTGACGAAGCAATGGATCGACCGCTGCTTGAAGCGCCTCGGCCGCCGCGCGGCGGAGTGAACGATAAGCCCCGCCTCGTAAGGACGCCCCTAAAAAACCAATCGCCGGGTCAAGCCCGGCGATGAAGATTGGAAATATCGGCGTCATCTAGGGTTCGAGCCGATACCACCCGTTCGCGCCGAGGCCCTCGAGCGGGCGGAAGCGCGATTTGTAGGTCATCTTCGGACTCTCGGCGATCCAATAGCCGAGATAGACATAGGGCAGGCCGCGGCTGATGGCTTCGGTGATCAGCGCCAGGATCAGGCCGGTGCCGAGCCCGCGGCGGTCCTCGGGTTCGTAGAAGCTGTAAACCGCCGACAACCCGTCATCGAGCAGATCGACCAGGCAGGCGCCGAGCAATTCCCCCGCCGGTCCGCGCAACTCGACGAGCCGGGTCGCGACCTGGCTGTCCTCGATCATGGCGCGGAAATCGCCGAAGGTCATGGACGCCATCTCGCTGTCGCCGTGGCGCGAGCGTTGATAGCGCGCGAACACGCGGTATTGCTCGAAATCGGCGCGTGGATTGGAGACGCTCATGGAGAGGCCGCGAAGGCGCGCGCCGACGCGGCGCAACGAGCGGCTCCAGACGAAGTCGGGCGCCACGATGCGCACCGGCACGCAGGCGCGGCATCCGGCGCAAGCCGGGCGATAGGCAAGATTGTGGGAGCGGCGGAAGCCGGCGCGCGATAATTCGTTATAAAGGGTGGGCGCGGCCCGGCCGATCAGCTCGGTGACGAGCTTGCGCTCGATGCGTCCCGCGACATAGGGGCAGGGCAGCGCGGCGGTGCGGTAGAATTGCTGCGGCGGCAACAACGGCGCGTCGACGCGGAGCGGTGAACCTGTCTTGGCGTGCCGTTCCTTGCGATCCTCTGCCGAAACCGTGCCGTCCATGCGAACCTATCCCGGTCGGACCGCCGATTATGGCCGAGATCGCCGCGCCGGCGCCAGCGCGAAAGCGTTACGCGACCCGGCGCATGGGCAGACGCGCCCAGACATCCTGAAGCGCCGCCACCAGATGCTCGATATCGGCGTCGCTATGTTGCGGCGTCGGCGTGAAGCGCAGCCGCTCCTTGCCGCGTGGCACGGTCGGATAATTGATCGGCTGAACATAGATGCGGTGGCGGTCCAGGAGATCGTCCGACGCCGCCTTGCAGAGCGGCGCATCGCCGACAAACACCGGCACGATGTGGCTGGGCGAGGGCATCACCGGCAGGCCCGCCTCGGCGAGCCGGCGCTTCAAGCGCTCGGCGCGATCCTGATGGCGGGCGCGCAGCGCGCTCGCCTGTTTCACATGGCGGATGCTGGCGACGGCACCGGCGGCGATTGCCGGCGGCAAGGCGCTGGTGAAGATGAAGCCCGAGGCGAAGCTGCGCACGAAATCGACGACATCGTTGGTGCCGGCGATATAGCCGCCGATCAGGCCGAAGCCCTTGGCGAGCGTGCCTTGGATGATCGTGAGCCGGTCCATCACGCCATCGCGTTCGGCGATGCCGGCGCCACGCGGGCCGTACAGCCCGACGGCATGGACCTCGTCGAGATAGGTCATGGCGCCGTGGCGCTCCGCGACGTCGCAAATCTCGGCGATCGGCGCGATATCGCCATCCATCGAATAGACCGATTCGAAGCACACCAGCTTGGGCCGCGCCGGGTCCGACGCCGCAAGCAAGCGCTCGAGATCGGCGGGATCGTTGTGCTGGAAAATATGTTTCTCCGCGCCGCTATGGCGGATGCCTTGAATCATCGAGGCATGATTGAGCGCGTCGGAATAGACGATGCAGCCGGGCATCTGTCCGGCGATGGTCGAGAGCGCGGCCTCGTTGGCGACATAGCCCGACGTAAAGATCAGCGCCGCGTCGGTCCGGTGCAGATCGGCCAGCTCGCGCTCCAACAGCACATGGTCGTGGACCGTGCCGGAGATGTTGCGGGTGCCGCCGGCGCCGGCGCCGGTTCGGTCGATCGCCTCGTGCATCGCCTTCAAAACCGCGGGATGCTCGCCCATGCCGAGATAGTCGTTCGAGCACCACACCGTGATGTCGGCGCCGATCTGGTGATGGAAGGCGCGCGGGAAGCCGCCGGCATGGCGCTCGAGATCGGCGAAGACGCGATAGCGTCCCTCGGCGCGCAACGCGTCGAGGCGGCTCTTGAAGAATTGCCGGTAATTCATGGCGCCACAACCCGCTGAATCGAACTCGTCGTTCCCGCGAAAGCGGGAACCCAGGGCATCCCGGCATGGAGCGGCCCTGGCCCCCTGCTTTCGCAGGGGTGACATAGGGTTTTCATGATTTCGCCCCCATTCATCGCCGAAGCATATTCCCTGGCTTGGATGGCGCAACTGCGAATTGGTGGATTATCGTCTCCGGAACTACGCGGCCAGCCGGTCGGCGGTTTCGTCGAGCGCGCGGCCGAGCCGGGCCAAGAGCTCGTCGATTTCGGCCTCGGTAATGACCAGCGGCGGGCAGAGCGCGATGCCGTCCCCGCCCAAAACCCGAACGATCAGGCCATTTTCCTGGGCCCGCGCGGCGAACAGCGCGCCGGGAGTGCGCTTGGCGTCGAAGCGCGCCTTGGTTGCCTTGTCCGCGACCAATTCGATGCCGGCGATGAGGCCGGTGCCGCGCACCTCGCCGACGATGGGATGAGCGGCAAAGCGCCGCAGTCCGTCCTGGAAGCGCGGCGCCACCTTGCGGATGTGCGAGAGAATATCGCGCTCCTGATAGATTTTCAGCGTCTCGATCGCGACCGCCGCCGGCACCGGATGGCCGGAATAGGTGAAGCCGTGGGCGAACACGCCGATCTTTTCGCTCTGCTTGACCAGCGCGCGATAGATCGGCTCGGAAATCACCGTGGCCGAGATCGGTACATAGCCCGAGGACAGCGCCTTCGCCATGGTCATGATGTCGGGCTTCATGCCGAAGGTCTCGGCTCCGAACCAATTGCCGGTGCGGCCGAAGCCGCAAATCACCTCGTCGGCGATCAGCATGACGTCGTGCTTTTTCAGCACTTCCTGGATTTTCGCGAAGTAGGTGCGGGGCGGCACGATCACGCCGCCCGCGCCCATGATCGGCTCAGCCCACATCGCGGCGACCGTATCGGGACCTTCTTTCTGGATCAGTTGGTCCAGTTCCTCAGCGAGTCTGGTGGCATAATCGTCCTCGGATTCACCAGGTTTCGCGCCATGATAATGGTGCGGTGTCGCGGTATGGAGGAAGCCTGGCAGCGGCACGTCGAAACTGCGGTGATTGGCCGGCAGTCCGGTCAATGACGCCGAACCGATGGTGATGCCGTGATAACCTTT
>JAATGI010000312.1 GCA_015654725.1 Rhodospirillales bacterium | reverse complement strand
GGCCGAATTCATCGAACTCTCGGTGGCGCGCGAGCGGCATCTCGCGGGCGCGCGCCTGCGCCGCGTCTGGCGCGTCGCCGCCGGATTGGCGGTGCTCGCCGCGGTCGCCGCCGCCTTCGCCGGCTACGCGCTCGACCGCAAGCACGCCGCCGAATTGGCCGAGAACAAGGCGGTGAGCAATTTTAATACCGCCGTCGACCTCGCCGACGCTCAAATCCATGTCGCCGACCTGCTCGACGATCAGGGCAAGGGCGGCGCCGCGCTGGCGGAATACGGCGCCGCCTTGGACATGGTCAAAGCGCTGGCCGCCGCCGAACCCGGCAATCCGATCTGGCAGCACGCCCTGTCGCTCTATCACACCCGAATCGGCGACAGTCTCAAGGCCGCGAACAATCTCACCGATGCCGCCGCCGAATATGGCGCGGCTTGGCAAATCAGGTCCGCGTTGGTGAAACAAGAGCCGGACAATCCGATTTGGCGGCGCGACCTTGCCGTGGCCGAGATCAAGCTCGGCGACATGGCTTTAGCCAAGGGCGATTTCGACGGCGCCGCGCAACATTATCGAAATGCGCTCGACATGGACGAGCGTTTGGCGCGGGACGATCCGCACGACGCGCAATGGCAGCGCGATTTGTCGGCCGGTCAGATCAAGGTCGGCGAAGCGCTCTGGGCCCTTGGCGATCTGCCGGGCGCGATCGCCCAATACCAGTCGGCTTTGGCGATCCGCGAGCGCCTCCACACGCTCGAGCCCGACAATCCCGCTTGGCAAAACGACCGCTTCGTCGCGCATCTCCGGCTGGGAGATGCCTTGGCGGAAAACGGCGATGCCGATGCCGCGATCGCCGAATATCGGGCGGCGTTAGCGTCGCGGTCCATGTCGTCGACCGCGACCGGCCCCAATCTCGCTGGCGAACGCGACGTGCTGCTCGGACACATCAAGATCGCCGACCTGCTATGGCAGCGCGGCAATCGCCCGGAAGCGACGGAGGAATACGCCGCCGCGGAGCGCGCCGGCGTGCGGCTCGAAGCGCTCGCCAAGACCGCCGACGTAAACAATCCCGAATTTCGCTGGGTGCCGAGCGAGTTGAAGCGCGTGCGCGACCGCTTGGCGTCAGGGGGCAACTGAGAACAAGACGAATCCTGCCTCGCGCTTGCCGGTATCGGTCCGGCAGACCAGGCGCAGCTTGTAATTCCCTGGCGGCGCTTCGGCATCCGGGATGTTGATCCCCTGGGCGTTGATATAGGGCTTGATTCGCGCCGTCAAATCGATGGCCGGCTGTTTGAAATAAGAAATGACAAGCGTCGCCGGATCGCAAGGATCCTCGAAGCGGATCACGAGTTGAAAAGGCGAATGCGCGACCGCGCCCCTGGGCGGCAGCATCTGGAAAAAAGCGGTCGCGGCGTTGAGGCCGCGTACCGGTTCGTCGATCACCGGCGGGTCCGGTAACTGCGCCTCGTCCGTGTTAATCAAAGTCATGGCACCGGCCGCTTGCGCGAACGCCATGGCGCCGAGCGGCAGAAGCAGCAATCGCCAAACTGCTCGCATTATTTCGCTCCCGCCGCGAACCGTCATGGGTGCCGCTTCGCGACCGCCGGCGTCAATTCGGAATCGGGGCCCGCTTCGCGGGTGGCGCGACCGCCTGCGCCAGATAGCGAACCCGCAGCGGCGAGACCGGGCTGATCGTCACATCGGTGGTTTTCGTGGTGCCGAAGATCGTCACCGTCAGCCGATGCGTACCGGCGGCGACGTCGTTCGGGGTCAGCAGCTTGCCGGTTCCGATGGATTGCCCGTCCAGCGCCACCTGTAGATCCGGTCCCGGTTGGCTCGGATCGGCGGCGTTGACGGATTGGATCGTCAGCGATCCGGTAAAGGCCGGGCTGACATCGACGGTTTCGCCGCCGGCGATCGTGACGGGATGAACGGAGCGATAACTGTAGGTGTCGGTACCGACGACCACGATGTGGGCCCCCGCCGGCAACGATATCGGCGCACCCGGCTGCCACGCCACGCGATTTCCGTCGATCTCGAGATAGGCATCGGCGGGAATCGCGGTCGCGAATTCCACGGTTCCCGACGCCGGCGGTGGCGGCGATTGGGGCGTTGGCGGCGCGTCCGCGGTCTCGGACGGTAGCGCCGCGAGGTTTTCCTCCTTCGGCGTCGCTGGCGTATCTGCAGATGGCGCGGCCGCTGGGTTCTCTTTCCCCGACGATTCGGGAGGCGGCACCTCGGGATCGTTCTCTGCCGACGCCGACGGCGTGGGAGCGGCGCTCTCTTGCGATGCCGAGGCTGCCTCGGCCTCGGTCGTGGCGTCGGTCGCCGATTGCGTGCTTGCCCGTGTCTCGATGCTTGGCAGCGAATTGTCGGATTCTATTGTCTGCGAACTCGGCAATTCGGATG
>JAATGI010000228.1 GCA_015654725.1 Rhodospirillales bacterium | reverse complement strand
GGCGCCTATTTCACCCGCGGCACCACCAAGGACCGTTACGCGCGCTACAGCGAAGAAGGTCCGGCCTATGTCGACAATGTCGACCGGCTCCTGAAAAAATTCGCCACCGCCAGAAATCTGGTGCCGAAGCCCGAGTTGCAAGAAGGCAAACAGCCCGCCAAGGCCGGCGTCATTTATTTCGGCTCGACCGCGCCGGCGATGCGCGAGGCGCTCGAAACGCTCGAAGGGCAGGGCGTCCATCTCGACGCGCTGCGCCTCAAAGGCTTCCCCTTCGCCGACGAGGTCTATGAGTTCATCGCCCGTCACGACCAGATTTTCGTGGTCGAGCAGAATCGCGACGCGCAACTGCGCTTCCTCATCGTCAATGAGGGCAATATCGATCCGGCGCGGCTGATTTCGGTCTTGCATTACGACGGCACGACGATCACCGCGCGTTTCATCATCCAGGCGATTTCCGACAAGCTGTTGGCGGCGAATGTCACGCCGCTGCGAAAGAAGGCGCCATGACCTACATCGCCAAGCCGAAATTCCGTCATCCGAACCTGCCGACCAACAAGCTCGGCTTCACCCATCGCGATTACGAGGGCGCGGTCTCGACCCTGTGCGCGGGCTGCGGCCATGATTCGATCAGCGCCGCCATCATCGAGGCCTGTTTCGGGCTCGATCTCGAGCCGCACCGCATCGCGAAATTGTCGGGGATCGGTTGCTCCTCCAAGACGCCGACTTATTTCCTCGGCCAAAGCCACGGCTTCAATTCCGTGCATGGCCGCATGCCGTCCGTGCTCACCGGCGCCAACCTCGCCAATCGCGATTTGATTTATCTCGGCGTCTCGGGCGACGGCGATTCCGCCTCGATCGGGTTCGGGCAGTTCGCGCATTCGATCCGGCGCGGCGTCAACATGGTCTATATCGTCGAAAATAACGGCGTCTATGGCCTGACCAAGGGCCAGTTCTCGGCCACCGCCGACAAGGGCTCGCAGAGCAAGCGCGGTGTCGCCAATACCGACGAGCCGATGGATCTGGTCGCGATGGCGATCTTGTTGGGCGCCAGTTTCGTCGCGCGGAGTTTTTCGGGCGACAAGAAACAGCTCGTGCCGCTCCTCGAAGCCGCGATCCGGCACGAGGGCGCCGCCTTCATCGACGTCATCAGCCCCTGCGTCGCCTTCAACAACCATCCCGGCTCGACCAAGAGCTACGAATATGTGCGCGAGCATAACGAGGCGGTGAACGCGCTCGATTTCATGATCCCGCGCGAGGAGATCACCGCCGATTACGAACCGGGCGCGGTGCAAAGCGTCACCCAGCATGACGGCTCGGTGGTTAATCTCAGAAAGCTCCACGGCGATTACGACGTGCATGACCGGGTCGCGGCATTGACCTATGTCCGCGAGCGCGAGGCGGCCGGCGAGGTCGTGACCGGCCTGCTCTATGTCGATTCCGAGCCGGTCGATCTGCACAAACATTTGAATACGGTCGATGTGCCGCTGAACCTGCTCGCCGAGGCCGAACTGATCCCCGGCGCCGAGGCGCTCGAACGCTTCAATCAGTCGCTGCGCTGAAAAAAGAAAGTTTGAACCGCCAAGACGCCAAGGCACCAAGAAGGCAAATTTTTCTGTCGCTTCTTGGTGTCTTTGTGCCTTGGTGGTTTAACTTTTTTCTATTTTTTTACTTAATGGCGCATGTTTAGCGACAAGCGCCGGCCCGCTGTCTTCGTCATCGGCTTTTGCGCCTTCCTTCAGCTCTGGGCGATTCAGGCGCTGCTGCCGACCCTGGCGCGGGATTTCGCGGTCGGCGAGGCGCAAATCAGCCTCACCGTCAGCGCCACGACCTTGGCCGTGACCTTGATGGCGCCATTCATCGGCGTGGTGGCTGATGTGCTCGGGCGGCGGCGCATCATCGCGGTCTCGATCTTTCTCCTTGTCGTGCCGACGGCGCTGATCGCGGCGGCGCAAAGCCTCGATGACATTATCGTGCTGCGTTTCGTTCAAGGCTTGCTGTTGCAGCCGGTGTTCGCCGTCGCCGTCGCTTATATCGGCGACGAATTTCCGCGCGAGGAGATCGCCGGCGTGACCGCGATCTACACCACGGGCAGCGTGGTCGGCGGCTTTCTCGGGCGTTTTCTCGCCGGCTGGGTCGGCGACTACCAGGGCTGGCGCGTTGCCTTTCTCGTGCTGGCGGCGATCAATCTCGTCTGCGCCGTGCTGGTCATATGGTTGCTGCCGCGTGAACGGAACTTCGTGCGCGCCGAGGGCTTGATCCATTCGATGGCGATGATGGCGCGGCATTTCCGCGATCCGCGTCTGGTCGCGACCTTCGCGGTCGGCGCGTGCGTGTTGTTCTGCTTCACCACCGCCTTCACCTACATCAATTTCTATCTCGCGGCGGCGCCGTTCGATTTCACCGCTTCGGGCCTGGGCTCTCTGTTCGTGGTCTATCTGTTCGGCGGTTTCGTCACGCCGTTGACGGGCAGGTTGGTGGCGCGGTTCGGACGGCGCGGGCTGGTGGCGGGCGCGCTCGCCCTCTGGGCGCTCGGCCTCGCCGTCACCCTGGCGCCAAATTTCCCGATGATCTTTATCGGCCTCGCCATCGGCGCCTGTTCTGGCTTCATCGCGCAAGCGACCTCGACCGGCTACGTCGCCTACACCGCCACGAGCGCGCGCTCCTCGGCGGTCGGGCTTTACGTCACCGGCTATTATCTCGGCGGCAGCATCGGCGCGGTGGTCGCCGGTTTCGCTTGGCGCGCGGCGGGATGGTTCGGCTGTGTCGCCCTCGCTTGGCTCGTGCTGGCGCTGGCGGCGGCGCTGGTTCTGGCGTTCTGGCGCGAGCCGAAAGCGCCGATGCTTGATAGGGTGTCGGCATGATCGAGCCGGTTCGTATCGCCGAGACTCTCGGCGCGGCCGAGAGCAACGCCATCGCGGCGGCGCTCGCCCAATGGGACGCGCGCGGCAATACCGAGCGGCTCGTGGCGCGCGACAAGAGCCTGTGGACCGGCGCCGATGAAGACAAATGGCTCGGCTGGCTCGACATCGCCGAGCGCGAGAAGCGCGAACTCTCCGCGCTCCAGGCCTTCGCGCGAGAGGCGAAACATTATCGCGATGTCGTTCTGATCGGCATGGGCGGATCGAGCCTCGGCCCCGACGTGATCGCGCGGAGCTTCGGCCCTCGGCCGGGTTGGCCGCGCCTTCGCATGATCGATTCGACCGACCCCGATCAGATCGGCGCGCGCGATGCCGCGATCGAATTGCCGCATGCGCTGTTTATCGTATCGTCCAAGTCCGGCACCACGCTCGAACCCAATATCATCGCCGATTATTTTTTTGAGCGCGCCGGACGCGACGGCAGGCAATTCGCCGCAGTCACCGATCCCGGCTCGGCGCTGGAACGGGCGGCGCGCGCGCGCGGCTTCGCCTATGTGTTCTACGGCGACCCCGCGATCGGCGGGCGTTATTCGGTCCTGTCGAAATTCGGCCTGGTGCCGGCGGCCGCCATCGGCATCGATCTCGCGCGCTTTTTGGAAATGCCCCACGGCCTCGACGCCGCCGTCAGGCTCGGCGTGACGCTCGGCGTGCTGGCGACGAAATTCCGCCGCGACAAGGTCACGATTTTCGCTTCGCCCAAGCTCGCAAGCCTCGGCGCCTGGCTCGAACAATTGATCGCGGAATCGACCGGCAAGCAGGGCAGGGGGATCATCCCGATCGATGGCGAGCCAGTCGGCGCGCCCGAGAGCTACGGGAAGGACCGCGTTTTTCTCGCGCTGTCGCTGGAAGGCGATGCCGCGCCCGAAACCGATGCGCTGGCGGGAGCCGGCCATCCGATGATCCGCGTCGTGCTCGGCGATATCGACCAGCTCGGTCAGCTCTTTTATTTCGCCGAGTTCGCCATCGCCGTCGCGGGCGCGATGCTCGGCGTCAATCCGTTCGATCAGCCCGATGTAGAAGCGAGCAAGGTCAAGACGCGGGCGCTGACCGAAGCCTATGAACGCACCGGCAAGCTCGAAGCGGAGATACCGATCTTCACCGGCCAGGGCGTCGCGCTCTTCGCCGATGCCGACAACGCCAAGGCGCTCGGAAACCACACGGCGCTCGCCGACTATCTCCGCGCCCATCTCGCTCGCGCCGGCGCGGGGGATTATGTCGCGCTGCTGGCCTATATCGCGCGCGACGCGGCGCATGAGACGCGGCTCAATGCACTGCGCGGGAAAATCCGCGATGCGCGCAAGCTCGCGACTTGTCTCGGCTTCGGCCCGCGCTTCCTTCATTCGACCGGCCAGGCCTATAAGGGCGGGCCGAACAGCGGCGTGTTCCTCCAGATCACCTGCGATCATCCGCGCGACCTGGCGGTGCCGGGAAAGAAATATTCCTTCGGCGTCGTCGAGGCGGCGCAAGCGCAGGGCGATTTCGCGGTGCTGGCCGAACGCAAACGGCGCGCGCTGCGAATCCATTTCCACGATCTCGAAGCCGGCCTCGAATCGCTCGACCGCGCCATCGACGTAGCACTCCGCTCGGCCTAACATCGCGGGATGCCGCTCGACATCGTTCCCTCGGTATGCCCGCACGATTGCCCGAG
>JAATGI010000148.1 GCA_015654725.1 Rhodospirillales bacterium | reverse complement strand
TGGCTGCGCGAGTACGTCGTTGGTGGAGCGGCTCCAGGCCTCGACCAGAAACGGCCGCTCCCAATGCAGCATAGCCACCGGACGCGGCGAGATGAGCTGCAGGTCGATATTGCGCTCGTCCATGATGCGCAGATGGCGGTCGAGCGCCTGCTTCATCGCCGCCTCGGGAATCGCGATGCCGCTGTCATCCGGCGTCCTGAGCGCGATCAGATTCATGGCATGGGCGCGGAAATGCGGCGGCGTCGACAGATGGCCGTGCACGTCGATGACTTTGACCCCTTGATACAAATCGCCCTCCCGTATCGTTGATGATACTCATTGCAGCGTCCGGTGCCGACGCGCAAGAGTGTTTGCCGTGCCCTTCGAGACCAAGGTTTGACTCCGCTCAAAAATCCCATCCTTGTCGCCGGCATTGTCGCTTGCGCGTTTTTCATGGAGACGCTCGACAGCACGGTGATCGTCACGGCGCTGCCGCGCATGGCGCAGGCGTTCGACACCAGCCCGGTACGGCTCAGCATCGGCCTCACCGCCTATATCGTCACGCTGGCGATCGTGATTCCGGCCAGCGGCTGGATCGCCGACCGTTTCGGCACCAAGAATGTGTTTTGCTCGGCCATCGGCGTATTCACCGTCGCCTCGGTGCTGTGCGGCATCAGCGACAGTGTCGGCGAATTCGTCGCGGCGCGGATTCTCCAAGGCGTCGGCGGCGCGATGATGTCGCCGGTGGGCCGGCTCGTCGTGCTGCGCTCGACCGAACGGCACGATTTGGTGCGGGTGATGAACTTCATCACCCTGCCGGGGCTGATCGGACCGGTCGTGGGGCCGCCCCTCGGCGGCTTCATCACCACGTATTTTTCGTGGCGCTACATATTCTTCCTCAACGTGCCGGTCGGCATTGCCGGCATGGCGCTGGTCTATGCGCTGATCCGGAATTTTCGCGGGCCGCGACGCCCGTTCGATGTCGCGGGCTTCCTGCTTAACGGCGTGGCACTCGGCGTCCTGATCTCGGGCATGGGTTCGCTCGCCGACAGCGGCGCGACGTGGCTCGGCTTTGGCATGGTCGCGTTCGGCCTCGCCATCGGCGCCGTTGCGGTGCTTTACGCGCTGCGCAAGGTGCATCCGTTGCTGGAACTGACGGCGTTGAGCAGCCACCCCTTCTATGTCGCCAATGTCGGCGGCGCATTTTTCCGCGTCGCGATCTCGGCGCCGACCTTTCTCATGCCGCTGTTGTTTCAGATCGGCCTCGGCATGAGCGCCTTTGCCTCGGGCCTGCTGATCCTGGCTCATGCGGCCGGCGATTTCATGGTGAAGCTGGTCACGACGCGGACCATTCGCGGCGTCGGTTTCCGCGCCGTGCTGATCGGCAGCGCGGCCTTGTTCGCGCTGTCGATTGCCGCTTGCGCGACCTTCGACCGCGCGACGCCGGTGATGGTTATTCTGCCGATCCTGTTCGTCGGCGGCGCTTGCCGCTCGATGCAAATGACCGCGCAGACCGCGTTCCAATTCGCCGATGTGAAGCCGGAGGATATGACCAATGCCTCGACTCTATCGAGCGCCTTGCTGCAGATCGTGCGCGCGATCGGCATCGCCTTGGCCGCGGTTTTGTTGAACGCGGCCGTCGGCTTGCGCGGCGATCGAGGGCTCGCCTTGCCCGACTTTCGCATCGCGTTCGTCGCCATCGCGGCGGTTGGGCTGGGATCGCTCTTTTGGTATTGGCCGCTGGAGCGGCATGCCGGCGCGGAGCTTAGCGGGCATCGGCGCGCCGGCTCAGCCGCGCCTTGAGCAGAAGAAAGCCGTCGAAAACTAGGCGCTATGCCGCGGCTAAGCTTTGCGGCGGATCGCGGGTATCGATTTCGCGCCAATCGGCGCCCTCGGCGAGGCGTATCGCCAAGGCCCTGATCTGGCCGTAATCGATCGCCGCGTCCTGACCGAACGGCGCCCGTCCCTCGCCGTGCCCGCGCACCGCGTCGAGCAACAGCCGGCGGGTGCGGACGATGGTGACGTCGCTCGAACCGAGCTGCTCGCGGGTGCGGTCCTGGATCGGACCCATTGCCTGCTGCACGGCGAAATCCTCGCGCGGCAACTGGCCGGCGATGCCGCTCCAATGGCCTTGCTTCATCAATTGCCGGTCCTGATTCCACATATTGTGGAAGCCGCCGAGATCGGCGGCGAAATCGTCGCGATCGCCCGAAGTGCCGCCCATCAGGCGCTGCCGGGTTTCCTCGCCGATCGGCTTCGCGGGATCGTAAATGATGTACCATTGCATATGCGTCTCG
>JAATGI010000246.1 GCA_015654725.1 Rhodospirillales bacterium | reverse complement strand
GTTGGCGGGCTTGAATTTGAGCGCGCCCGCGATCTACGCCCAGCATCTCGATCACGGCCTCTTGCTCTTGGAGGATTTCGGCGACGGCACCTATACCCGGCTCTTGGCGGCGGGCGAGCCGGAGGCGCCGCTTTACGCGCTCGCGGTCGATGTCTTGATCGCCCTGCATCGTCGTTTCGGCGGCGATGCCGCGTTGCCGCCTTATGACGTGGCGCGGCTGCTGGACGAGGCCGTGCGTTTTGTCGACTGGTATCTGCGGGCCGTGACCGGCGCGGCGCCGGCGGGGGAATTGCGGCGCTCGTATCTCGATGCCTGGCGTGGCGTATTGCCGGCGGCGCTGGCGGCGCCATCGACGCTGGTGCTGCGCGATTACCATGTCGATAATCTGATGCGGATCGACGGCCGCGATGGCATCGCGGCCTGCGGCTTGCTGGATTTCCAGGACGCGGTGCTCGGGCCCATCACCTATGATTTGGTCTCGCTGTTGGAAGACGAGCGGCGCGCGGTCCCCGCGGCGCTGCAACACGCCATGATCGAGCGCTATCTCGCCGGCTTTCCGGCGCTCGACCGCGACGTCTTCGCCGTTTCCTATGCGATTCTCGGCGCGCAGCGCCACGCCAAGAATATCGGCCAGTTCGCGCGCCTCCTGCTGCGCGACGGCAAGCCGCAATATTTGCGGCATATCCCGCATATGTGGCGGCTCTTGGCCGAGGATCTGCGCCGTCCCGCGCTGGCGCCGGTTCGCGACTGGTTCGACCGCCATGTCCCGCCCGAGCTGCGTCGCGTGCCGCGCGAGGTCGCCGCGTGACCACGCCCGCGACCGCCATGATTCTGGCGGCGGGCCTCGGCATGCGCATGCGTCCCATCACGCAGGCGATGCCGAAGGCGCTGATCGAAGTCGGCGGCAAGCCGCTGCTCGATCACGCCATCGACCGGCTGGCGGCGGCGGGGGTGACGCGCGTCGTCGTCAATCTTCATCACCTGGGCGGCATGATCGCGGCGCATCTGCGCGAGCAGCACGACCTCAAGATCGAATTTTCCGAGGAGGAAGAGCTGCTCGAAACCGGCGGCGGCATCCTGAAGGCGCTGCCGCGTCTGAGCGAGGCCTTTTTCGTCGTCAATAGCGACGTGTTCTGGCTCGACGGCAAGGTCGCGGCGCTCACGCGCCTGGCGCGCGCCTTCGATCCCGGGCGTATGGACGGGATTCTGCTGATGCAGCGTACCGTCACCGCGGTCGGGATCGACGGCCCCGGCGATTTTTTCATCGATCAACTCGGCGCCTTGCGCTGGCGCGGCGAAGACGAGGTCGCGCCGCATTTTTTCGCCGGCGTGCAGCTGCTGCACCGCCGCCTGTTCGATGGCGCGAGCCCGGGCAAATTCTCGCTGCGTCCGTTATGGACCGAGGCGATCGCGCGCGGCCGCCTCTTCGGCTTGGCGCATGACGGCGAGTGGTATCATGTCGGCACGCCAGGGGGATTTTCCAGCGTCGAGCGGCGTCTCGCCTCGCGCCGCATCGAGCGGTGAGCGCGATAGCGAACGTCTTTTTCATTCCGGCCGAGGTGCCGTTTCTCGACACGCTCGTCGCCGGAATTCTAGCGCGGGTCGGCGGCGATCCGCTGGCGCTGACACGCTATACCATCCTGTTGCCGACGCGCCGCGCCGCCCGCGGCCTCGGCGAAGCCTTCTTGCGCGCCAGCGCGGGCCGCGCGCTGCTGCTGCCGCGCCTGGTTCCGGTCGGCGATGTCGACGGCGACGAATTTGCCTTCGCGGCCGAGGATGGCGCGGGCGAAAGCATCGAAATTCCACCGCCGCTGCCGCCCTTGCCACGGCAACTGATGCTGGCCCAATTGGTGCTGAAATTCGGCCGGCGCACCGGCATGGGGCCGGTGCTGCCGGGACAAGCGGTGCCCCTGGCGCGGGCGCTGGCGCGCTTTCTCGACGAGGTCGGCGCGGCGCAAGGCGATTTCGCCAAACTCGGCGATCTCGCGCCCGATCGATTCGCGGAGCATTGGCGCCAGGTGCTGAAATTTCTCGGCATCGTCACCGAGCACTGGCCCGGCATTCTGGCCGAGGCGGGCGCGCTCGATCCCGCCGAGCGCCGCAATCGCGTCCTCGCCGCGCGCATCGCCGCGTGGCGGAGCGTGCCGCCTACCGACCCGATCATCGCCGCCGGCCTGACCGGCGGGATCCCCTCGGTCGCGGACATTATCGCCGCCGTCGCGCAATTGCCGCTGGGCGCGGTCGTGCTGC
>JAATGI010000156.1 GCA_015654725.1 Rhodospirillales bacterium | reverse complement strand
GCTGGACCTGGCGCGAGCGGCAGCACCGTCGCGGCGATCGCGCCGTCGCCGCGCGCTGAAGCCAGGCCGGCGGCAGGTGCTGGCAAGATCAGGGCCTGACCGACACGAACAATATAAGGTGGCGCCATCTTGTTGACGCGCGCCAGCGAACTGACATCGACGCCGCTCGCGAGTGCCACCCGCTCCAGCGTCTCGCCGGGCTGCACGATATGGAGCCGCACCTGCGGCAGGGTCAACATCGCCCCCGCGTTGAGATTGTAAGGCGGGCTCAGATTATTGGCGTCGATGATCGAGCGCACCGGCAGGCCGTAGCGATGGGCGATGCCGTAAAGCGTATCGCCGCGTGCGACCGGGATGCGGTCGGGATGCGGCACCGCTGCCGCTTCGGCCGCCGGCGCAGCGGCCGAAGACGGCGGCATGACGGCGTTGGACCAAGGCGCCGGATCGGTGCGTTGGCCGCAGGCCGCGAGCAACGCAGCCGCCCCCAAAATTATGCTCAGACGGTACATCATGTCCGTATTCTAACTCATTGACATGCCTAATGTCACCTCCGAGTCTTAGGAAGGCCATCGCGCGGCAATCCGGGCAGCAGGGGGACAAATCGCACGCCGCCCAAATCCTCGATTCGATGGCCGTCGGCGGTCCTGTGAACCCGAAGCAGGCTCTGGTCGCGGCGTTCCTTGCCCACCGGAACCACCATGATTCCGCCTTCGCGCAATTGCTCCGCGAGGCGCAGCGGCAGATCCGGCGCCGCGGCAGTGACGATGATGCGGTCGAACGGCGTTTGCTCCTGCCAGCCCTTGCTGCCGTCGCCATAGCGGCTGGTAATATTGTGGAGCCGCAGCGCCGCGAACCGTTGCTCGGCTTCCTTCAGCAACGCGCGATGGCGCTCGATGGTGAAGACGCGCCGGCACAATTTCGCCAGCACCGCCGCCTGATAACCCGACCCGGTGCCGATCTCCAGCACCTTATGCCGTTCCTCCAACTGGAGCATCTCGGTCATCAGCGCGACGATCAGCGGCTGGCTGATGGTCTGCGCCCGGCCGATCGGGAGCGGAATGTTCTCATAGGCGCGGCCCTGAAAGGTCGGCGGCACGAACAATTCGCGCGGCACTTGCTCGATCGCCGTCAATACGCGCTCGTCGCGGATCCCCTCGCGCCGCAATTCGGCGAACAGATCGAGCTTCCGCGCGGCGAAATCGAACGGCATCGGCGGCGGTTCAGCGTTCCGCGCCAATGGTGTCGCGTCCGCCCATATAGGGACGCAGCGCCTCGGGCAGGCGGATCGAGCCATCGGCCTGCTGATAATTCTCCAAGATCGCGATCAACGTACGGCCGACCGCGAGGCCCGACCCATTCAAGGTGTGGACGAAGCGCGGTCCTTTGCCTTCCTTGGGGCGAAAGCGCGCATTCATGCGCCGCGCCTGGAACTCGCCGCAATTGGAGCAGCTCGATATTTCGCGATAAGTGTTCTGGCCCGGCAGCCAGACCTCGATGTCGTAGGTTTTGCGCGCGGCGAAACCCATATCGCCTGCCGCCAACAGCATGACGCGGTAGGCAAGGCCGAGCCGTTTCAACACTTCCTCGGCGCAGCCCGTCATGCGCTCATGCTCTGCCTCGGCGCGATCGGGATGGACGATCGAGACCAGCTCGACCTTCGCGAATTGATGCTGGCGGATCATGCCACGCGTATCCTTGCCGGCGGCGCCGGCTTCGGAGCGGAAACACGGCGTCCAAGCGGTGAAGCGCAACGGCAGCGCCGCCTCGTCGAGAATTTCGTCGCGCACCAGATTGGTCAGCGGCACCTCGGCGGTCGGGATAAGCCACAAGCCGTTCGTCGTGAGAAACAAATCCTCGCTGAATTTCGGCAATTGGCCTGTGCCGAACATGGCCTCGTCGCGCACCAGGAGCGGCGGGCTCACTTCGGTATAGCCGAACTCGTTGGTGTGCAGATCGAGCATGAATTGGCCGATGGCGCGCTCCAACCGCGCCAACGCACCGCTCAGGACGACGAACCTGGCTCCAGATATTTTCCCGGCCCGGGCGAAGTCCATTTGTTTGCGGCCCTCGCCGATTGCCACATGATCCTTCGGCGCGAAATCGAACTTGGGCGGTGCGCCGACCTGACGCAGCAGCTTGTTGGCGGTCTCGTCCGGCCCGTCGGGCACGTCATCGGCCGGAAGATTGGGATAGGTTGCGAGCAGCGCATCAATCTCGCCGCGCAATTCGCCGGCGCGCGTTTCTAAATTGGCTTGCGCCTCTTTGCTTTCGCCGACCTTGCGGAGCAGCTCGGACGCATCGCCGCCCTTTGCCTTGGCGGCGCCAATTTCCTTGGCGAGGCGGTTGCGCTCGGCCTGCAACTGTTCCGCCTTGGTCTGCGCCTCGCGCCACTCGCGGTCGAGCGCCAGCACCTGCGCCGAGGCCAGGGCGAGGCCGCGCCGCGCCAAGCCACGGTCGAAGGCGTCCGGATTCTCGCGCAGCCATTTGAGGTCGAACATCGCCCACCGATCCGTGGAGGCCCGCCTTATAAGGCGTTTCGGCGGCGCGCGTCCATCGCTTGCAAAAAGCCGCGCCGACCGGCAAAGATGCGCGCCATGAACGACACGCAAGATTGGGTCACGGTCGCCAAGCGCGCCGATCTGCCGGCGGGCCAGATCAAGGGCGTCAAGATCGGCAAGCAGGAGATCGCGCTCTACAATCTCGACGGCGAGATTTACGCCACCGACGGCGTCTGCACCCATGCCTACGCCAATTTGGCGGACGGCTATCTCGATAAGGGGCTGATCGTGTGCCCGCTCCATGCCGGCTGCTTCGACATCAAGACCGGCAAGGCAGTGGAGCCGCCAGCGGAGGAAGACATCAAGACCTACCTCGTCCGCGTCGTCGGCGACGATATCCAAATCGCGGCGGCTTGAACCGGCGCATTCACAGGGGAGGCGGGCGTGGCCTTGCAATTCGGCATTTTCGACCATCTCGACGATAACGGCGTTCCGCTCGCCGATTTGTTCGAGACGCGGCTCAAACTGACCGAGCAATACGACCGTCTCGGCTTTCGCTCCTATCACATCGCCGAGCATCACTCGACGCCGCTCGGCATGGCGCCATCGCCCAGCGTGTTTCTGGCGGCGGTGGCGCAGCGCACCGAACATTTGCGTTTCGGCCCGCTGCTTTATGTCACGCCGATGTACCACCCGCTGCGCATCGCCGAGGAAGTGGTGATGCTCGACCATATGAGCCGAGGCCGGCTGGAACTTGGGCTGGGCCGCGGCGCCTCGCCGATCGAGATCGGGGCCTACGCCGTCGATCCCGAGACCGCGCCCGAGATGAATCGCGAGGCGACCGAGGTCGTTCTCAAGGCGCTGACCTCGGACCTGCTGCACCATGACGGCAAGTTCTACAAATTCGACAAGGTGCGGATCGCGGCGCGGCCATTGCAAAAACCGTATCCACCGCTCTGGTTCGCGCCGGTCGAGGCGGCACGCGCCGCCGACGCCGCGCGGCTCAAGGGCAATATGGTGACGCTGATCCCGAACGCCGGGATCAAGCCGCTCACCGACACTTACCGCTCGACCTGGCAGGCGTTGGGCCACAAAGCCGCGGACATGCCGCTCATGGGCGTGTTCCGGCATGTCGTGGTCGCGGAGACCGACGCCAAGGCCCTGGAGATCGCGCGTACCGCCTATCGCCCCTGGCGCCAGAACATGGCCTTTCTGTGGGAATGGGCCGGCTTCGAATTCCCGATCGCCTTCATCTATCCGGACAGTTTCGACGGATTGCAGAAAATGGGCATGGGTGTCGCCGGGTCGCCGGAAACGGTTCGCCGTTACATCGCGGCGCTCGCCGAGGAAACCGGCATCACCTATTTCGTCTGCGATCCCGTGTTCGGCAGCATTCCCTATGACGTGGCCTCGCGCTCGGTCGAATTGTTCGGCAAGGAGGTAATGCCGGCGTTTCGTTAGGTCTTCTCGATCTCGAAGGTCAGCACGCCCGCCTCTTCGGTGTGCGACAGCAGGCGGTAGCCCGTCACGTCGCAGAAATGCTGGAAGTCGCCGATCGCGCCCGGGTCGGTCGCGAGCACGCGCAGCACGCCGCCCGTTGGGACGTCTTTCATCGCCTTCCTGGCCTTCAGGACCGGCAGCGGGCATTTCAGCCCCTTGGCGTCGAGAATGACGGGCGCGGCCATGTCTCACCCGAATTTATTGCTCTTGGGAAAGCCCGGCGGCGCCAAACGGCCGGCTTGGGCGCGCACACCTTCCCACGGCTTCAATTCGGTTTCGGTGCGGGTGCGGGTTTCGCCCTGTCGCCAGCTCAAGCCGTCGTCGCGGCGGAATACCTTGATGTCGGCGAGACCGCCCTCGTGATAACGCTGCAAGATGACGCCCCGGCCGCGCGCCATTTCCGGCACTTCCGCGAGCGGGAAAATCAGCAGCTTGTGATTGTCGCCGACCACCGCGACGCGATCGCCCACGGCCACAACCACGACCGAAGCCGACGCGCCTTCGGCCGGAATCATCACCACCTTGCCGGCACGGGTCTGGCCCAGCGCTTCTTCCGCCGGAACAACAAAACCGCGCCCATCGCTTGACGCCATCAATAATTTTTGGCCGTCGCGATAAGGCAGGATCGCGACGATGTCGTGCTCTTGGCCGAGCTCGATCATCAGACGCACTGGCTCGCCGTGGCCGCGCCCGCCCGGCAGCTTGTCGACGCCGAGGGTGTAAAAGCGGCCATTGCTGGCGAACAGCAAGAGCCGGTCGGTGGTCTCGACCGCGACCGCGAATTTGGCTTCGTCGCCTTCCTTGTATTTCAAATCGGCGAGCGTCGGATTGTGGCCCTTGACCGCGCGGATCCAGCCCTTGGCCGAACACAGCACCGTCACCGGCTCGCGCTCGATCAGCGCCTTGACCGGGACTTGGATTTCGGCGGGCGCCGAGCCGATTTCGGTGCGGCGCCGGCCCAACGCGGTCGCCTGACCGAATTCCTTCTTGATCTCGGCCATTTCGGCGGCGAGTGCCTTAAATTGCCGCTTGTCATCGCCGAGCAG
>JAATGI010000277.1 GCA_015654725.1 Rhodospirillales bacterium | reverse complement strand
GCGCCGCGGGCGGGCTGGGCGTCGAGCGCGCCCAGGACGGCAGATCGCGGCGGCGCTCATTGCCGGTCCGTCGCCCCAACA
This sequence comes from Rhodospirillales bacterium, assembly GCA_015654725.1. GTDB lineage: Bacteria > Pseudomonadota > Alphaproteobacteria > ATCC43930 > CGMCC-115725 > JAATGI01. The sequence continues at coordinate 4,239 of JAATGI010000277.1, read as the reverse complement.
CCGAACGCAAGCGAAATACCAGCACGCCGGCGATGACGGCGAAGATCAGGATTTCCAGCAGTTGAAAACTGTCGCCCATGGCGGTTGCCTGACGGAATGCGAGCCGGTCTCTAACATGGGCTGGCCACAGGCAAAGGGCAAGGGCGCGGTCGGTTCACGGGCGGCGCTTCCGCGCGCGGGGCGCGACTTAGGGTTCGCCCTGACAGTGGCTCTTGACCAGGCGGCAGGTATTGGCCGGGGCAACTCGGGCGCAATTTGTCAGTGCCTCGGTATTGGCCTCCTCATGCGACGAGCCATGCGTCGCCGAATAATGATAGCCGCCGGAGCGGCTTTCAGCGTAGGCGACGCAGCGGGCGCGCTCGGTGAAGACGGATTCGCAGGCCGAGCCGCAACGATTGAGCGCGCGCCGCTCCGCCGCGTCGCGATTCGGATCGAATTGCCAGGCCCAACGGCCGTTGTGGTCGAGCGCCACCGAAACCCAGTCTTGCTCATTCTGCGCACGGGCGCCGATCCCCGACGAGATCGCGCCCGCCACGATTACGCCAATCAGCAAAGACTTAACGATCGGCCGCATCATTGGATTGCTCCGTATCATGGAACCGCCGCCATCCTAACCTTAGGGGCGAATCGTCGCCAAGGTGGGCGGCGGCGCTTCCGCGCGCGGGGCGTTTCGTGTATGCAGCCTGCTTCCAGCGAGGAGTCCCCGTCATGGCAGAGACCAGCGGCGCGCTTAGCGGCAATGGCGCGCCTCAACCGCCGCCCGCGCAAATGATCGTCAACGCGCAATATGTGAAGGATTTATCGTTCGAGAATCCGCGCGCGCCGCAAAGCCTGATGCCGCAACCGACGCCGCCCGAGATCAAGCTCGACATCAATGTCAGCGCGCGCAATCTCTCGCCGGACGCGTTCGAGGTGCTGTTGTCGATATCGGCCCGCGCCGCGCGCCGGGACGAGACCGTGTTCTTGGTCGAGCTCACCTATGCCGCGGTGGTGACGTTGCAGGGGGTGAGCCGTGAGCAGTCGCCGCCCTTCGTGCTGGTGGAAGCGCCGCGGCTGATGTTTCCGTTCGCGCGCGCGGTGATCGCCGACGCGACCCGCGACGGCGGCTTCCCGCCCCTCTTCATCCATCCGATCGATTTCGCCGAGTTACTGCGCCACCAACAGCAAGCCGGGACCATACCGGCCGGAAATGCTTAACTAAGACCGCCCAACTTAGCCCGAGGGAGGACGGGAAGTTGGTTGGATCACGCTCTCTTGTCGCCCTTACCCCGCCTCAAGCCAGATCGGGGCCTTGAGCTTGGTCAGAAATTCAAGGTGGCGGGCAAGCTCCGCGGCGCTCGGCTCGAACCGGCGCGGCGGCCGCGACAACCGCTCGACGGCACCGGACGCGCCGGATCCCAGCACCGCCGCGGCGAGATCGAGGCCGGGCTGGCGGCCGCCGATCAATTCGAGATAAACCGCGGCCAGCAGCTCGCAATCGAGCAGGGCACCGTGCTTTTCCCGCGCCGAGTTATCGACGGCGAACCTTTTGCACAAGGCGTCGAGGCTTGCCGGCGCCCCCGGAAAGCGGCGGCGCGCCAGCGCCAACGTATCCTCGAATTCGAGCTCGAGCGGCTCGCGCCCAAGCCGCGCCAGCTCGGCATCGATGAAGGCCAGATCGAAGCCGGCATTGTGGATCACCAACCGGTCGTGGCCGATAAAGGCGAGCAGGTCGTCGGCGATCGCGGCGAACAGCGGCTGCTGCGCCAGGAACGCGTCGCCCAACCCATGGATCGCCAGCGCCGCCTCGGGCATGGCGCGCTCGGGATTGACGTAGCGATGAAACACGCGCCCGGTCGGAACATGGTTGACGAGCTCGATCCCGGCGATCTCGACGACGCGATGGCCCGCTTCGGGAGCGAGCCCGGTCGTTTCGGTGTCGAGCACGATTTCGCGCATGGCTTCAGTGTCGGCCGATTCGGCCCTGGCTGACAAGCCGCGGCCGCCAACAACACGTCACGGTCGGCGCCCACCCCGCAAATCGCGCACGACGCGGCGCAGCGCCCGGAAGGTGACGGCGCGGCCGAGGCCGCTCGGCACCACGAAATCGGCGTGGCGGCGCTTGACGCGATCGGGCAATTGCCTGGCGAGGACGGTGGCGAGAATCGTCTCGCTCATGGCCGGCCGCGCCAAGACGCGGGTGCGCTGGATAAAGGCCGGCGCCGTAACCAAGATCACGGCGTCGCAACGGCGTTGCGCGCCGGTCTCGAACAGAAGCGGGACGTCGAGCACCGCGAGCGGCACCCGGCGCTGCCGCATCGCTTTGAGAAACCGGCGCTCGTCCGCCGCCACCAGCGGATGCAGGATGCGCTCAAGCCGCGTCAGCGCCGGCGGATCGGCGAACACGCGCCGACCGAGCGCCGCGCGGTCGATGACGCCATCGCCGGCCGCCTCGGGAAAGGCCCGCGCCACTTCGGCCACCGCCTTGCCGCCCTTTCCCAGCAACCGGTGCACGGTGCGGTCGGCGTCATGCACCGGCACGCGCATCGTGCGCAACATGTGCGCCGCCGTGCTCTTACCCATGCCGATGCCGCCGGTCAGGCCGAGCACGATCATGACGCCGCGAAGGTCGCGAGCATGCGTTTGCGCAATTCCGGGGTTACTTCGGGCTTGACGCCGAACCATGCGGCGAAGCCCGGCCGGCCCTGATGCATCAGCATCCCGAGCCCATCGACGATGGCGTTGCCGCGCTCACGCGCCGCCGCCAAGAGCGGCGTGATAAGCGGCACATAGACCAGATCGGCGACGACGGCTTCCGCCGGCAAGGCACCGAGCGGTAGATCGAGCGGCACCGAGCCGGCCATGCCAAGACTGGTGGCGTTCACCAACAACGCCAGCTTGGCCAGCGCCCGCGCGCGATGATCCCAGGGCACGACACGAATCTTGTCGCCGAACGAAACGGCCAGCGCATCGGCGCGTTCGAGATTGCGGTTGGCGAGGCGCACTTCCGGCACGCCCTCGTCCAACAGTGCCGCCACCACCGCCCGCGCGCCGCCGCCCGCGCCAAGGACCAGCGCAGCTCCCACATTCGCGCGCCATTGCGGCGCTTCCGCTCGCAGATTCTCGATAAAGCCGAAGGCATCCGTATTGGCGCCTTCGAGACTGCCATCGGCCGCGACCGCGATCGTATTGACCGCGCCGATCCGCCGCGCCAGAGGGTCGAGCCGATCGACCAGCGCGAGCGCTTGCTCCTTCAGGGGAATGGTGAGATTGCAGCCGGCCAAGCCCAGCGCCGGCAAGGCACGCAAGGCACGCGCCAAATTCTCCGGCCGCACCGGCAGCTTAACGTAATCGCCCTCGATGCCGTGATGCGCGAGCCAATAGCGATGCATCACCGGCGAGCGTGAATGCGCTACCGGCCAACCCATGACGCCGGCGAGCCGATAGCTCTCGCTCATGCCGCGAGCTCTCCTTGGCGGCGTAGGAATTCCAGCAGCGGCAGCAGCGGCAGGCCGAGGATGGCGAAATAATCGCCGTCGATCCGCTCGAACAACTGGATGCCCGGACCTTCGATCCGGTAAGCGCCGACCGCGGCCAGATCGTCGCGCGACAGGTTCTTGACATAGGCGTCGATGCCGGCGTCGTCGACCGCGCGCATGGTAAGACGCGGCCGCTGTAAATCATGCCACATCACGGTGGCGGCTCGGGCGACGCACACCGCCGTCGCCAGCTCGTGGGTGCGGCCGCGCAGGCTCACGAGCTGCGCCCGGGCCTCGGCGCGATCGCGCGGCTTATCGAGCCACAGCCGATCGAGCGCCAGAAGCTGATCGGCGCCGATCACCAGGGCCTGCGGATGACGCGCCGACACCGCCAGGGCCTTTGCCTCGGCAAGCGCCATCGCGCACGCGCCCGGCTCGGCGCCCTTGCGGCGAAACGAGGCCTTGATTTCCGCTTCGTTGATGCCGGCCGGCTCGCGCGTGATCTCGAGCCCGGCGCCCTGCAGCAGCGCGGCGCGGGCCTTGCTCTCGGAAGCCAGGACGATCATGTGTCCTCGCCGCGGCGTTGCGCCAGCAATTGTAAAACGGTGGCGGCGGTTTCCTCGATCGAGCGACGGGTGATGTCGATCACCGGCCATTGCCGGTCGGCGAACCAGCGACGGGCATGGATCACTTCCTCGCGCACCCGGTCAAGATCGATATAGTCGGAATCGGTTTCGTCGGCCTGTAGCATCGACAGTCGGTTGCGACGCAGCGCGACCAG
>JAATGI010000102.1 GCA_015654725.1 Rhodospirillales bacterium | reverse complement strand
GACCGGGACTTGGATTTCGGCGGGCGCCGAGCCGATTTCGGTGCGGCGCCGGCCCAACGCGGTCGCCTGACCGAATTCCTTCTTGATCTCGGCCATTTCGGCGGCGAGTGCCTTAAATTGCCGCTTGTCATCGCCGAGCAGGAGTTTTAGAGCCGCTTCCTCGGCGCCGAGGCTTTCGAGTTCCTTCTTGATCGCGATCTCTTCGAGCCGGCGCAAGGCGCGCAGCCGCATATCCAGGATCGCCTCGGCTTGCGCCTCGCTGAGACGCCAGCGCTTCATCATGCGTTCCTTGGCGTCGTCATACTCGCGGATGATGCGGATCACCTCGTCGAGATGGACATAGACGATCATGAAGCCGCGCAGCACCTCGCTGCGCCGCGCGATGGCGTCGAGCCGGAATTGTGAGCGCCGCTGCAGCACGACGCGGCGATGATCGAGAAAGGCTTGCAGCGCCTCCTTCAAATTCATCACCCGCGGCACGCCGGCGGCGTCGAGCACATTGAGATTGAGCGGCACGCGCGCCTCGAGCTCGGTGGCGCGGAACAGCGACTCCATCAGCACCGCGGGATCGACCGAGCGCGTCTTCGGCTCCAATACCAGCCGGATCAGATCCGTCGATTCATCACGCATGTCCGCCAGGAGCGGCAGTTTCTTTTCCTCCAGCAGCGCGGCGATACGCTCGACGAGACGCGATTTCGAGACCTGGTAAGGAATCTCCGTGACGATGATTTGATAGACGCCGTGGCCGAGCTTCTCGGCACTCCATTTGGCGCGGACGCGGAAACTGCCGCGGCCCGTCTCATAAGCCTGGCGGATCGTGTCAGCGCCTTCGACCAGCGTGCCGCCGGTCGGGAAATCCGGGCCCTTCACAAACGCCAGCAAATCCTCGACCGAGGCGCGCTTGCGATCGATGAGATGAATGAGCGCGTCGCACAGCTCGCCGGCGTTGTGCGGCGGAATGCTGGTCGCCATGCCGACCGCGATGCCGTTGGCACCGTTGGCCAAGAGGTTCGGGAACCGCGCCGGCAGCACCAGCGGCTCCTCGGCCTCGCCGTCGTAAGTGGGGCGGAAATCGACCGTGTTGTCGTCGATGTTTTCCAGCAACGCTTCCGCCACCGCGGTCATGCGGCTTTCGGTGTAGCGCATCGCCGCCGGGTTATCGCCGTCGATATTGCCGAAATTGCCCTGACCGTCGACCAGCGGATAGCGCTGGGCGAAATCCTGCGCCAAGCGCACCAGCGCGTCATAGACCGCGACATCGCCATGCGGATGGAACTTGCCGATGACGTCGCCGACGATGCGCGCCGATTTCTTGTAGCCGGATTTGGGATCGAGCCGGAGCTGGCGCATCGCGAAGAGAATGCGGCTATGGACCGGCTTTAGGCCGTCGCGCACATCGGGGAGCGAACGCGACACGATGGTCGAAAGCGCATAGGACAAATAGCGCTCGCCCAGCGCGTCGGCAAAATCGACGTCGCGGATTTCGCCGGCGGGAACGGGTTTAGCGGGCATCGCGAGCTACTATCCCCAGATCGATCGTCTCGGCCGTTCGCTGCTTGTGCAGCGAATCAGCAGCCAAATGGTTAATGCGGTCTCCATACCTTGATTCGCCGAAAAGTCATTCTAGAACAAAAAGAGAACTCCGTCTATATGGCCATTCGTTTGACCGTTTCAACGAAGCGCGCCCGTGCCGCCGGCATTTTCCGGTCGTGCGGCGTCACCACCCGTCGTTCGAGGAAAAAGCCGGTCAGGGCGAGGCCGTCGGCAAGGTCGGCGAGCGTCGGCGGCAGGCCGCCGATCAAGAAGGAAGGCAGCGGCAGGAGCCGGTTGCGGTACGGCTCGCCGGCGCTCGCCGACACCGCCTGTCCCGAACGCGGCGAGACATAGATCAGATCGTCGTTGCGTCCCGTGGCGGCGCAACGCGCGAGATCGAGGCCGAAGCCGAGTTCCGCCAACAGATCGAGTTCCCAACGCACATAGAGCGGCGCCCAGCCGCGATCGGCTTCGAGCGCATCAACGAGATCGAGCATGCCGCGATAGGCGCGCGGATGCGGCTCGCGGTCGGGCAACGTCGCGTCGGCCAGCGCCGCCGCCGAGGCGAGCGCCGCGAGCCGCGCCGGATCGTCGAGAAAGCGCGAGGCGTGACTCTTATCAAGCTCGGCCGCGAAGGTGCCGAGATGCTCGGAGAGCCGCGCGCGCCAGGTGACATCGAGCTGGTTGCCGATTTCATAACGGCCGCGCTGCCTCGGCCCCTGCCCGTTCCTGACGAGGCCGGCATGCCGGCCGTGTTCGCTAGTCAGCACGCGCAACAGAAGCGCGCGCTCGCCATGCCGCCGGGCCGAGAGAACGATGCCGGTGTCACGCCAGTGCATCGCGTCAGCTCTCGTAATCCAATCCCATGTCGGCGTAGCGCGCGCGGTCCTCGGCCCAGCCTTCGCTCACCCGCACGAACAAGAAGAGATGCACGCGGCGGCCGAGAAACCGCTCCATCTCGGCGCGCGCCAATTCGCCGATGCGCTTGATCTGGCGGCCGCCCTTGCCGAGCACGATCGGTTTCTGGCTGTCGCGCTCGACATGAATGGTCTGCTCGATGCGCACGCTGCCATCCTTTTGCTCGCGCCACAGATCGGTCTCGACCATGCTGGCATAAGGCAGTTCCTGGCGCAGTTCGAGAAACAGCCGCTCGCGCGTGATCTCGGCCGCGATCAGGCGCTCGGACAAATCGGTCAGTTGGTCCTCGGGATAAAGCCACGGGCTTTCGGGCATGCTCGCGGCGAGGAGCCGCTTCAAATCCTCGACGCCGTCGCCGGTCAACGCCGAAATCATCATGACGGCCGAGAACAAGCCGGTCTCATGGAGCCGCTGCGCGAGCGGCAACAGCGTTTCCTTCGCCACGAGATCGACCTTGTTTAGGACCGCGACGGCACGCGGCTTGTGGGCGGCGAGACCGTCGAGCACGCGTTGGGTGTCTTCATCGATGCCGCGCTCGCCATCGATTAGGGCCGCTACCAGATCGGCATCGCCCGCGCCGGTCCAGGCGGCGCCGATCATGGCGCGGTCGAGCTTGCGGCGCGGGGCGAAAATGCCGGGCGTATCGACCAGGATCATCTGGGTCTCGCCCTCGATCAGAATGCCGAGTACGCGCCGCCGCGTCGTCTGCGCTTTGGGCGTGACGATGGACAGCTTGGTGCCCAGCAGCCGATTCAGGAGCGTCGATTTGCCGGCATTGGGCGCGCCCAAAATGGCGACGAAGCCACAGCGTCGGGTCATGCCCTCAAACTAGGCCCTGGCCCGGGCAAAGCAAGGCCAGACTGGACCGGCGACGGACCCTTGTCACAAACCCAGCCGATGTTCGATAGTACGGCGGTAAAAGGACCGACTTGGGGGCGGCGCCGATGTTGTTGGGATTTCTGCTTCGTCGTCTCGTGACCAAGGGGACGCTGCGCGTGATCGACGCGCGCGGCGCGGTTCACGCGTTCTCCGGCACTCCAGGCGCCACGGTTACAATCAAGCTCCATGACGAGAAGGTGGAACGCAGGTTGTTCGTCAATCCGCGGCTTTATGTCGGCGAGGCCTATATGGATGGCTCGCTCACCATCGAGGACGGCGGCAGCGCCTACGACCTGCTGGCGTTCCTCAGCGAGAATCTGGCGCTCGCGCCGACCAGCATCGTCACCCCGATCATGAACGGCTTCGGCCTCGCCTTTCGCATGTTCCAGCAATACAACCCGCTCGGCACGGCGCGGAAGAACGTCGCGCATCATTACGACCTCTCCGACACGCTCTACGATCTGTTTCTCGATCTCGACCGGCAATATTCCTGTGCCTATTTCCCCGAACCCGGCATTTCGCTCGAGGAAGCGCAGGCCAACAAGAAGCGCCATCTCGCCTCGAAATTGTTGCTGAAACCGGGACAGAAGGTGCTCGATATCGGCTGCGGCTGGGGCGGCTTGGCGATCTATCTCGCCAAGGAGGCCGCCGTGTCGGTCACCGGCCTGACGCTCTCGGTCGAGCAGCTCAAGGTGGCGGAGCGGCGGGCGGCGGCGGCGGGGGTATCCGACCGCGTCAAGTTCGCGCTCAGGGACTATCGCGAGGAAACCGCGACATACGACCGTATCGTCTCGGTCGGGATGTTCGAGCATGTCGGCGTCGTGCATTACAACGCCTTCTTCCGCAAGGTGAAGGCGCTGTTGACCGAAGACGGCGTCGCGTTGCTCCATTCGATCGGGCGCATGGACGGGCCGGCCACGACCAATCCCTGGCTGAGGAAATATATTTTTCCCGGCGGCTATTCGCCGTCCCTGTCCGAAGTTGTGCCGGTGGTCGAGAGGGTCGGCTTGTGGATCACCGATATCGAGATCCTGCGGCTGCACTACGCCGAGACCCTGAAGGAATGGCGCGCGCGCTTCCACGCCAATCGCGACCGCATCAAGGCGCTTTATGACGAGCGCTTCTGCCGGATGTGGGAATTCTACCTCGCCGGTTCCGAGGTCGCGTTCCGTTGGGGCGGGCATCTCAATTTCCAGATGCAGCTGGCGAAACAGGTCGATGCCGTGCCGCTCACCCGCGATTACATGATCGATTGGGAGCGCGCCCATGTTGCGCCGCACGCGGCGGAGCGCGCGGCTTAATCTCGGCCCGCGCTCGCAGCCGCCACGCCAACCCTGCTTGCGCGGGCCAGGCCGGTGGGGCGGCGGTCCGCGCGAGGAAAATATTTATCCCCATGTTCCTCATGACTCGACCAATGACGGTCGCGGATTCGGTCTGCCGTTGACGCGCGCAACTTGGTAACATCGCTGTCATGGTCGAAACGGTGCCGTCGAACGTCACGCCGCTGCGGGGTAGCGACGCGAATTACCGCACGCCGCCTCAAAATAACGAGGCCGAGCAGGCGCTGCTCGGCGCCATCCTGGTCAATAACGAGGCTTACCGCCGAGTCGCCGAGTTTCTCCTGCCCGAGCATTTCGCGGCGCCGGTCCATGGCCGGATCTATGCCGCCGCGCGCACGCTGATCGAGCGCGCCCAGATCGCCAATCCGGTCACGCTCAAGAACCAGTTCGAGCAGGACGGCGCCCTGGCCGATGTCGGCGGCGCGCAATATCTGGCGCGGCTCGCGGCCTCGATGGTGACGATCATCAACGCCGCCGATTACGGCCGCACCATCTACGATCTGCATTTGCGCCGCCAGCTCATCGCCATCGGCGAGGACACCGTCAACGACGCCTATGCCTACGATCTCGAACGCGAGGGCATGGCGCAGATCGAGGCGGCGGAGAAAAAGCTGTTCGATCTCGCCACCACCGGCCTCAACGAGCGCGGCTTCCAGGATTTCAAGACCGCCTACACCAAGGCGATTGACATGGCCCAGGCCGCGTTTCAAAAAACCGGCCGCACCGTGGGCGTCGGCACCGCCTTCGTCGATCTCGACAAGAAGCTCGGCGGCCTTCACCCGTCCGATCTGATCGTGCTGGCGGGCCGGCCCTCGATGGGTAAGACCGCGCTCGCCACCAACATCGCCTTCAACGCCGCGCGCGCCTATCGCGAAGCGACGGCGCCGGACGGCAAGCGCGTCGCCGAGGATGGCGCGGTGGTCGCGTTCTTTTCGCTGGAAATGTCGGCGGAGCAGTTGGCGACGCGCGTTCTTTCGGAACGATCGGGCGTATCGTCGGACAAGATCCGCCGCGGCGAGATCTCGCATCACGACTTCGACAAGTTCCTCGCGGCGAGCCAGGATTTGGCCGAAATCCCGCTCCATATCGACGACACGCCGGCGCTGACCATCGGCGCGCTCAGAACCCGCGCGCGGCGCCTGCAGCGCTCGAAAGGGCTCGATCTCGTGGTCATCGATTATCTGCAGCTGCTGCGCGGCAGCGGCGAGGGCTATGGCCCCGACAACCGCGTCCAGGAGGTCTCCGAAATCACCCGCGGCCTGAAGGCGCTGGCAAAGGAGCTGAACGTGCCGGTACTGGCGCTGTCGCAACTATCGCGCCAGGTCGAAAGCCGCGAGGACAAACGCCCGATGCTGTCGGATTTGCGCGAATCGGGGTCGATCGAGCAAGACGCCGACGTCGTGATGTTCATCTATCGCGACGAATATTATCATGGCGAGCGCGCCACGCCGAAAAAGACGCCCGAGGAAGACGAGGCGAAATTCCAGAAGCGCTACGACAGCTGGTTCGCCCATTTCCAAGAGATTCACGACCAGGCCGATATTATCATCGCCAAGCAACGTCACGGGCCGATCGGAACCATCAAGCTGCGCTTCGACACCAACACCACCAAGTTCGACAATCTTGCCGCGGACGACCGGCTACCCGAAGAGCGGTACTGAGCGCCCGTCCGTGCGAGACGACGGATTCGACTCGATCCTGGACGTCGATCTCGATGCCGTCGCCGCGAATTGGCGCAAACTCAAATCGCTGGT
>JAATGI010000313.1 GCA_015654725.1 Rhodospirillales bacterium | reverse complement strand
GCCGGCGCGGGTCACGGCGCATCTGGCGAGGGTCATCAAATGCGCTCCAGGATGGTGGCGAGGCCTTGGCCGCCGCCGATACATTGGGTCGAGAGCGCGTATTTGCCGCCCTGGCGTTTCAGGAGCGACGCCGCCTTGCCGGTGATGCGGGCGCCGGTGGCGCCCAAGGGATGGCCGAGCGCGATGGCGCCGCCATCGATATTGATCTTCGACTCGTCGAGGCCGAGATCGCGGAGGCAGACGATGGCCTGGCTCGCGAACGCCTCGTTGAGCTCGATTACGTCGAGGTCCTTCGCCTTGATGCCGGCGCGCGCGAAGGCCTTTTGCGAGGCCGGCACCGGGCCATAGCCCATGATCTCGGGCGGGCAGCCCGCGACCGCGATGCTCTTGATTCTCGCCAGCACCTCGAGATTGTTTTTCTTGGCATAGTCCTCGGTGCAAACGAGCGTCGCCGAGGCGCCGTCGGTCAGCGGCGACGAGGTGCCCGCCGTCACCGTGCCCTCGGCGTCGAAAGCCGGTTGCAAGCCCGCCAGCACCTCCATCGTGGTGTCGGGGCGGATGCAGCCATCCTCGCTGACCACCGTGCCGTCGGGCGTTTTCACCGGCACGATCTCGTCCTTGAGCTTGCCCGAAGCGCGCGCCTCGGCGGCTTTCCTGTGGCTCGATACCGCGAGTTTTTCCTGCTCGACGCGGGTGATCTGGTATTTGCGGGCGAGGTTCTCCGCCGTCTGGCCCATCGAGATGTAGGCCTGCGGATATTCCTTGACGAGATGCGGATTGGGAGAGGGGTTGAAGCCCGTCATCGGCACGCGGGTCATGGATTCGATGCCGGCGCAGATGAAGGCCTCGCCGGCGTCCATCTGGATGGCACCCGCCGCAATGTGGATCGACTGCATCGAGGAGCCGCAGAAACGGTTGACCGTGGTGCCGGCGACCGACACCGGCAGCTTGGCGAGGAAGCCCGCGAGCCGCGCGATGTTGAGGCCCTGCTCGCCCTCGGGCATGGCGCAGCCCATGATCAAATCCTCGACGGTGGCGGGATCGATCTTGGTGCGCTCCACCAGCGCCGCCACGACCTGACCCGCCAGGTCGTCGGGCCGGAGCTTGGCGAGCGCGCCGCGCCGGGCGAAATGGAACGGCGAGCGGGCATAGCCCGCGATCACGACCGATTTCATGGCGTTCTCCTTTTCCGGCCTTGGCCGGCCTCCGATTCCCGTTGGCGAATGAGATCGCGCACCAGGCGCTCGCCCTCGCGCAATTCCTTCAAGGTCAGCGCGATTTCCTGTTGCTGGCGTTCGAGCGCGGCGATGCGCGCGCAACCTTTTTTCAAGGTCGCGCGCAGTTGTTCCAGATGCTGCGGATCGACCTCGTAGAGATCGAGCATTTCCCGGATGTCGGCGAGGCTGAAGCCCAAGCGCTTGCCGCGCAGGACGAGCACGAGCCGGGCGTGGTCGCGCGGGGAATAGATGCGCTGATTGCCGATGCGGCGCGGCGCCAACAGGCCCTGATCTTCATAGAGCCGCAGCGCCCGATGGGTCACGCCCAATTCGGCCGCCAGATCGCCGATCGCATAAAGCCGGGCGGGCGCCGGGCTCTCCGCCTGCCGTTCAGCAACTTGGCGCAATGCCATGGTCTTGGCCAATGCCCTACTCTAACGTCATTTACCTTACGTTAAGGTAAGGTTACGGCAGATCGGAGTCAAGCGATGTCGGGCACCGTCTTGGACGGCGCTTTGCCACGCAGCCAATCGCGCATCGGGAATTCGACGTAACGCGACACGGGAATTGCCAATGCGAACGATAGCGCGGCAAACGCGATCGCCTGGAACAGGTGGCCGGCGGCGATGGAGCCAACCCAGGGAGCCGCCGCGGCAAGCGCCGTGCCGGCGATCATCTGAACCATGTAGAGCGAATAGGAAATCCGCCCGAGGAACATCGGCGCGCGCGCCGTCAGATATCTGTCCGCGCGGCCGCGATTATGCGCGCAGGCCAACAGCAGAACGGCGAGCGCCGCGATCACGGCAATATCGGTGCCCTTGAGCGAGGCGAGGCCGACGACGGCGATCGCCGCGCAAACCGCGGTGCGGTCGTCCGCCATGAATTTGCTCATCCAGCCGCCGCGATAGACCCGATAGAGGCCCATGCCGGCGATGAATTCCGGCAAGCTGCGCAGCAAGACCGCTGGCGTGACGGCGATGTTGGCGTCGTTGTCCAGGTGCAATACCGTCAGGCTCAGCACGGCCAGACACAGCAGCAAAATAATAAATGTTTCGCGTCCCGCGCGCTGTCGCCAGTGCGTCACCAAGATCGGGAACAGCAGATAGGCGTGCCATTCGGCGCTGATCGACCAGGCGCCGTAATTCCAGCTCATCCCGTTGCACCAAATCTGCGTCAAGAACAGATTCTGTACGAGTGCAAACCCCGAATAAGCCGCGCCCGAGCCATAGAGCGGCAAGAGCAGCAGCAGCGTGAGAATATGAATGGGGTAGATCCGCGCCAGACGCGCGCGCAGGAAGGATTTGACGTCCGCCCAAGCAACGCCCTCGGCGAAATCCCGCTCATGGACGTGGGTCAGCACGAAGCCGCTCAGGAGGAAGAACAGGTCGACGGCGAGATAGCCGCGATTGAGCGGCATCGGAACCTGCTCGGCGCCGCCGAAGAGCGGCGCGGAGCAATGGAAGATCAAAACCGTCAGTGCCGCGATCCCGCGCAGCGCCGTCAGAGATCGGATATTCGCCGCCATCTGCACACCCGTTTGCCGGCGCCAAGCTATCGGAAGATGGTTAACAGATGGTCATGACGTCCTGATATGGTCGGTGGCCGGCTTCGAGCGAGTGGGGGTGATGCTGAGGTCAGGCGGAAAATCCCCTACCTGAAATGCCTCGCTGCAGCTCGGCGTTTCTTCCTCCCCCATCAGGGGGAGGGTTCGATCTACGAAGCGCGCGACACACCCTACTCCTTGAGCGGCGTCGGGTTGTCAGCGGGCGGGGCGATTTGGAAGGCGACGGCGGTGAGGCAGGTCATCGAGAAATTGCCGACTGCCGCGACCAGCGCCACCAAATCCTCCAAGCCCATGATCTTTTCCGCTTCGGCATAGACTGCGTCGCCGATTCCTTTCTCCGCGAGCAGGTCGCGCGCCACGATGTAGCAGGCGCGCTCGCGCGCGTCCCGCAGATCGGGCGTCTCGCGCGCGTTGATCGCGTCGATCGCGGCTTGCGGAATGCCGGCGGCGAGCGAGCGGCGTACTTGGGCGAACCAGGGATAGCGCGCGTTCCAGGCCCTCGCGACCGTGAGG
>JAATGI010000240.1 GCA_015654725.1 Rhodospirillales bacterium | reverse complement strand
TCCCGCGCGACGAGGCGATCAGCCTTTATCGCCAGGGCAAGTTCGTCGATCTCTGCGTCGGGCCGCATTTGCCCTCGACCGGCAAGCTCGGCCATGCCTTCAAGCTGATGAAGGTGGCGGGCGCCTATTGGCGCGGCGACGCCCGGAACGCGCAGTTGCAGCGCGTTTACGGCACGGCGTTCGCCACCGAGAAGGAACTCAAGGCCTATCTCTTCCAGCTCGAAGAGGCGGAAAAGCGCGACCATCGCCGGCTGGGCAAAGAGCTCGACCTGTTCCATGTCCAGGAGGAAGCCGCCGGCAACGTGTTCTGGCACCCGCATGGCTGGACCTTGTTCCGCGTCATCGAATCCTATATCCGCCGCCTGCTCGAACAGGGCGGCTATGTCGAGGTCAAGACGCCGCAGCTTCTGGACCGGTCGCTGTGGGAAGCCTCGGGGCACTGGGAGAAATTCCACGACCATATGTTCACCTTCCACGATCCGGGCGACGAAAAGACCTTGGCGCTGAAGCCGATGAGCTGCCCCGGCCATATCCAGATTTTCCGCCAGCAGCTCCATTCCTATCGCGAGCTGCCGCTGCGCATGGCGGAGTTCGGCTCGTGCCATCGCAACGAGCCTTCGGGCGCGCTGCACGGCATCATGCGGGTCAGGGCCTTCACCCAGGACGACGCCCATATCTTCTGCACCGAGGATCAGATCACGGCGGAAAGCGTCGCGTTCTGCGACCTTTTGCTCTCGGTCTATCGCGATTTCGGCTTCGACGATGTGAGGGTCAAATTCTCCGACCGGCCGCCGGTTCGCGCCGGCTCCGACGCGACCTGGGACAAGGCCGAGGCCGCGCTCAAGAATGCCGTCGAGGCGGCGAAACTGCCTTACACGCTCAATCCCGGCGAGGGGGCGTTCTATGGCCCCAAGCTCGAATTCGTGCTGCGCGACGCCATCGGCCGCGACTGGCAATGCGGCACCTTGCAGGTCGATCTGGTGCTGCCGGAGCGGCTCGACGCTTCCTATATCGGCGAGGACGGCCAGCGCCACCGCCCGGTGATGTTGCATCGCGCCATTCTCGGCTCGTTCGAGCGGTTTATCGCGATTCTGATCGAGCATTACGCCGGCAAGCTGCCGCTATGGCTGGCGCCGGTGCAGGCGCGGGTCTTGACCATTACCGGCGAGGCCGACGCCTACGCCCATGAGGTCCGGGACGCCCTGGCCGGGGCGGGCTTGCGGGCCGAGACCGATCTTCGGAACGAAAAGATCGCCTATAAGGTGCGCGAGCACAGTCTGGCGAAAATTCCGCTGCTTTTGGTGGTGGGCAAGCGCGAGGCCGATGACAAAACCGTGGCGCTGCGGCGCCTGGGCGGGTCGGCGCAAGAAGTGCTTGCACTCGGCGAGGCGCTCGATAGATTCAAAGCCGAGGCGCGGCCGCCAGCCTAAGGCCGGGCCTCGCGTGGTAATATTCGAGGAGTGCATCCATCCCGCCCCGTCCCCCTCTAGCTCCGGCGCCGCCGGCCCATGACGGCCCCCGGATCAATTTCCAGATCAATGTGCCCCGCGTCCGCCTCGTCGATGAGCGCGGCGGCATGGTCGGGGTCGTGCTCCGCCAAGAAGCCCTGAGCCGCGCCCAGGAAGTCGGTCTCGACCTGGTCGAGATTTCGCCCAACGCCGACCCGCCGGTGGTCAAGATCCTCGATTTCGGCAAATTCAAATACGAGGAACAGAAGCGCAAGAACGAGGCGCGCAAAAAGCAAAAGGTCATCGAGGTCAAGGAAATCAAGTTCCGGCCCGGCATCGACGACCGCGATTACGACGTCAAGATGCGCGCCATGCAGAAATTCATCGGCGAGGGCGACAAGATCAAGGTCACGATGCGGTTTCGCGGCCGCGAGATGGCGCATCAGGAGCTCGGCATGAACGTGCTGATGCGGGTCAAGGGCGATCTCGACAAAATCGCGAAAATCGAACAGACGCCGCGCGTGGAAGGCCGCCAGATGACAATGGTGATGTCGCCGAAGTGACGGCGCCCGTGCGCCATGGCGCACGGCCGGAGCGGGCGTATCCGCCTTATTTTCGCGGCCCCGGCTTGTTTTTGCCGTTGTCCTTGGGGCGCGCGTTGCCCTGGTCGCGCTCGCCGTTGCCGTCGCGGGACCGGGCCGCTTTCTTGTTCAAAACGCCGAAGCTTTTCGATTTCTCGCCGGCGGCCGCGCGGGAAAAACCTTCCGCGCTCAGTCCGCGCTTCATCAGCTCTCGGACGGCGGCGGCGCGGCTTGGCATCCGCTGGCGAAAGCGAAAGTCGTCGACTGCGGCCAATTCCTCTTCGTCGAGCAAAATCTGTAGCCGTTCCGGTCTCTTGAGATCAGCTGGCATTTCCGTCCCCGCGCCTGGCCGGGCGGGGCTTGTCCTTGACAGCGCGAATACGATCTCGCTGAAGGGCTTGGGTCGGCATCCCACCCGGTTTCGATTGTGATACCGCCGCCGAAGAGATTTTGTCGGTAATGCACATTACCGAACGGGTGGGGCCGTCCGGCTCTTATCCGTAGGTTTTGGGCAGGTGAAAACCGAGGCGCGCCCGGACCAACTGGTAACATTCGCAAGACGCGTCGACGAGGCCTTGGCGATCGAGGATCGTGACTTGCCGCCGGCCGCGCTCGATCAAGCCGGCGTTTTCCAACTCCCGGGCGGCGTTGGTGACGGTCGGCCTCTGGACCCCCAGCATGTCGGCGAGCAAGTCCTGCGTGATCCGCAGCGTGTCCTCGTCGCCGCGGTCGCGCATCATCAGCAGCCAACGCGCCAGCCGCTGCTTGAGGTTGTGCGCGCCGTTGCACGCCACCGAGACCATGACCTGCTCGAGAAAGGCCTGAATGTAAGCGTTCATAAGGGTTCGAAAGGCCGGCATCGACCCCATCGCCCGCGTGAACGCCGGGCGTGACATTTTCGCCGCGCTCCCGGGGATTTGGACGAGCAGCCGAACCGAGGACGTTTTGGCGCCGAAGATGGCTTGCACCGCCGTGCAACCTTACCGGCCGATGTTTGCCATCTCGATAATGCTGCCGTCGGCGTAAACCGCGACGACCGAAACGACACCGATATCGGGGAAATAGACATCGTCGAGCGGGCTATCGGCATCCATGAGGACCTGCTCGCGGTCGCAGCGAATCTGTTCAAGCTCCGGCATCAGCCGCTTGAGATTGGAGGCCGGCAAGGCAAGTAACAGCCGATTGCGGGGCCAATTCGATGCCGCGCTCATACGACGGCGCCGATGGTGACGTATCGGCCGCCGCCAGTTGAGTGATCGGCCATTGGGGTCTCCTCGACCGGGTTCCGGGAAGATGCCGCCGCGGCGGAATCTCGCGCGGGGAAAGCGAACGGCTCCCACCATAGGCGGCGAACGACACGCGGCCAGCGTCGGAATGTACTTAGGCCCGCGTCGCGCTTACGACCCGCCGGCCCAATCCGGCGATTTGGCCGCTTCGCAATGTAGCCATTATGTGCTACAATGCTCGGCGAGGATGGTAAATCATGGCTAAGACGCAAACCGTGCGCGCGCGGATCGAACCGGAACTCAAGCGCGACGCCGAGGCCGTGCTCAAGAAGATCGGCATGACGTCCAGCGAAGCGATCACGTTGTTTTTCGCCCAGGTGAAACTGCAAAACGGCTTGCCCTTTCCGGTTTGCGTGCCGAACCGCGAGACCAAACGGGCGATCCGCGAAGCGCGCGCGGGCATCGATTTGGAAACATTCGATTCGGTCGCCGAGTGGAAGCGGAAAATGCGGGCTCTTTAGGGCACCGGCATGCGGCGCGTCATCCAGCGGCGGCGATTCAGAAACGATCTGAAACGCCTGAAGCGGCGCGGTCGGGAATTGGAAGAGCTGTTTGCCGTGGTCGACTTGCTGGCGGAGTTTGGCGGCTTGCCCGACGCTTATCGACCGCACCCTTTGACGGGAGAATGGAAGGGCATCCTCGAATGTCATATCGACGCGGACTGGCTCTTGATCTACTCGGTGACCGATAACGAGGTGTTGCTGATCCGGACGGGAACGCATGCGGACCTTTTCGAATAGCCGTTCTTGTCATTCCCCGCCGCCGCCTATATAACCCCGCCCTTCGGCTGGCGCCGGGCGAGAACGGGCATGCCTTAAGCCGCCGAAATCACAACGAAAGGACCAAAATGCCCAAGCTCAAGACCAAAAGCGGGGCGAAGAAACGCTTCGGCCGCACCGCTTCCGGCAAGATCAAGGCCGCCAACGCGCATAAGCGCCACCGCCTGATCTCCAAATCCAAGCGCGCCAAGCGCAACGCCAAGGGCACGATGACGCTGACCAAGGGCGATTCCCGCTTGGTGCTGACCTACATGCCGTATTTGAGGGGCTAGCCATGGCGCGCGTCAAACGGGGCGTCACCGCTCGCGCCCGCCACAAAAAGGTCCTGAAGCTCGCCAAGGGCTATCGCGGCCGCTCGCACAGCACCTTCCGCACCGCCCTCGAAAAGGTCGAGAAGGGGCTGCGCTACGCCTATCGCGACCGGCGCAACAAGAAGCGCGTTTTCCGCGCCTTGTGGATTCAGCGCATCAATGCCGGCGTGCGCGAGCTGGGCCTGACCTATTCACAATTCATCGCTGGCGCCACCAAGGCCGGGATCGCGCTCGACCGGAAGATCCTGGCCGATCTCGCGGTGCGCGAGCCCGAGGCCTTCAAGGCCATCGTCGCCCAGGCCCAAGCGGCGTTGGGGAAATGAGTTTGCCGATCCAACTTTTCCCATCGTCCCTGCGAAAGCAGGGACCCAGGGCCACCGCACGTCGCTTGCCCTGGATTCCCGCTTTCGCGGGAATGACGGATATGGGTGTTGGTTCGGTAACCTCGCGATTTAGTCGGAGCCCCTCCCGCTAGGCCCCGTGGCGCTGCGCATGTAATACTGGGACTCCGAGTCCCGGATGCGATGAAAGGGGCCATGTTTGGCCCCTTTTTCGTGAGCGAAGAAATGAGCGACAACGACAAGACCGAGAGCTACGGCAACGAGATCATCGCGGCGATCGAGCGGGCGACCGGCCTCGATGAGATCGAAAAGATCCGCGTCGCCGCGTTGGGGCGGAGCGGCGTTGTCACCGGGATGATGCAGGCGCTGGGCAAATTGCCGAAGGAGGATCGCGCCGCCGCCGGGAAATCGCTGAATGCGCTCAAGACCGGGATCGAGGAAAGGCTCGCCGCCGCCACCCGGAAATTCGAAGCGGCGGCGCTCGATGCCCGGCTCAAGACCGAGCGGGTCGATATCACGCTCCCGGTGAAGGCCGGCATAACGGGCCGCCTTCATCCGATCAGCCAGACCATCGCCGAGGTGGTGGCGATTTTCGGCGAGATGGGATTCCGCGTCGCCGAAGGCCCGCATATCGAGGATGATTTCCACAATTTCACCGCGCTCAACATTCCGCCCGAGCATCCGGCGCGGCAGGAGCACGACACCTTCTATTTCCCGGAAACCGCGCCCGGCCAGCGCAAGCTCTTACGCACCCATACCTCGCCGGTGCAGATCCGCACCATGCTGAAGGAGAAGCCGCCGATCCGGATCATCGTGCCCGGCCGCACCTTCAGGAGCGATCACGACGCGACGCACTCGCCCATGTTCCATCAGGTCGAGGGGCTGGCGATCGGCGAGAATATTCACATGGGCCAGCTCAAGGGCTGCCTGATCGAATTCTGCCGCGCCTTTTTCGCCATCGACGATCTGCCGGTGCGGTTCCGCGCTAGCTATTTCCCTTTCACCGAGCCCTCGGCCGAGGTCGATATCGGCTGCTCGCGCGCGGGCGGCGAATTGAAGATCGGCGCCGGCGGCGACTGGCTCGAAATCCTGGGAAGCGGCATGGTGCATCCCAAGGTGCTGGCGAATTGCGGCATCGATCCGGCGAAATATCAAGGCTTCGCCTTCGGCATGGGGATCGAGCGCATCGCCATGCTGAAATACGGCATCCCCGATCTGCGTACCTTTTACGACAGCGATCTGCGCTGGTTACGGCATTACGGCTTCACGCCGCTCGACACACCCTCGATGATCGCGGGGCTGTAGCGCCATGACCAACCAAATGGAATTGCGGTCTTGTACCTCCCCCTCGATGGGGGAGGTCGCGAGCAGCTTCAGGCTGCGAGCGGGTGGGGGTGATTTCCCTGCCGGTATCGGCATCACCCCCACCCGAAATCTCGCGCTGCCGCGCTCGATTTCTTCCCTCCCCCATCGAGGGGGAGGGTTTCAATTTGCTGGTTTTCCGTGAAAACCACCCTCGGCTGGCTCAAAAGCCACATCGATCTGACCGTTTCGCTCGACGAATTGGTCGCGGCGCTCGCGATGCGCGGCCTCGAGGTCGATCGCATCGAAGATCGCGCCAAGGATTTGAAGCCGTTCATTGTCGCGCGCGTAATAGCGGCGGAGCGCCATCCCAATGCCGACAAGCTCCAACTCTGCCGCGTCGATACCGGCACGGGCGAGGTTCAGGTGGTGTGCGGCGCGCCCAACGCGCGCGCCGGCATGGTCGGCGTGTTCGCGCCGGTCGGATCGGTCATTCCACGCACCGGCGCGGTGCTGAAAGCGAGCGCGATCCGCGGCGTCGAAAGCCAGGGCATGCTGTGCTCGGGCTATGAACTCATGTTGAGCGAGGATCACACCGGCATCATCGAACTGCCGGGCGATTTGAAACCGGGCCAGTCCTTCGCGAGCGCGATCGGCCTCGACGATCCGGTCCTCGACATCAAGATCACCGCCAACCGCGCTGATTGCCTCGGCGTGCGCGGCCTGGCGCGCGACCTCGCCGCCGCCGGCCTCGGCACGCTCAAGCCGCTGAATATCGAGGCGGTCCCGGGAGAATTCCCCTCGCCGATTTCGGTTCACCTCACCGGACCGGACGACAAGGCCTGCCCGCTATTCCTCGGTCGCACGGTGCGCGGCGTGAAGAACGGCCCATCGCCGCGCTGGTTGCAAGACCGGCTCACCGCCATCGGGCTGCGGCCGATCTCGGCGCTGGTGGACATCACCAATTTCCTCACTTTCGATCTGAGCCGGCCGCTGCATGTGTTCGACGCCGCCAAACTCGCGGGCGACCTCACCTTGCGCGGCGCGCGCCCCGGCGAAACGCTCAAGGCGCTCGACGGAAAAGAATACGAACTCGATCCCGACATGACGGTGATCGCCGACAAGACCGGCGCCTTAAGTCTCGGTGGCGTCATCGGCGGCGACAGCACGGGATGCGGCGACGCCACGCGCGACGTCTTCATCGAGGCGGCTTTGTTCGATCCGGTGCGTACTGCCGCGACCGGCCGCAAGCTCGGCATCCAATCGGACGCGCGCTATCGCTTCGAGCGCGGCCTCGATCCCGAATTCACCCGGCCGGGCTTGGAGCGCGCGACCAAGCTGGTGCTCGAACTTTGCGGCGGCGAGCCGAGCGAGATCACGGTCGCGGGCATGGTGCCGTCATGGCGCGGCACCATCGCGTTCCGTCCTGAGCGCACAAAGAGTTTGGGCGGTCTCGATCTCGCCGAGACCGAGCAGCGCCGCATTCTCGAAGCGCTCGGCTGCAAAATCGAAGGGGCCTCGGTCGAGCCGCCGTCCTGGCGCGGCGATATCGAGGGCGAGGCCGATCTGGTGGAAGAAGTGCTGCGCATCAACGGCTATGACAAAATTCCGGCCGTGCCGCTCGCGCGAGATTCCGTCTTGCCGAAGCCTGCGCTCGATCCGGCGCAGCGCCGCGCCGATCAGGCGCGCCGCGCCTTGGCCTCGCGCGATCTCGTCGAGGCGATCACCTTTTCCTTCCTCCCGCCCGAGCAGGCCGAATTGTTCGGCGGCGCGCCGCCTTCGCTGCGCCTGGTCAATCCCATTGCCGCGGGTCTCGATCAGATGCGGCCCTCGATCCTGCCTAACCTGTTGATGGCGGCGCAACGCAACGCCGACCGTTTCGAGCCCAACGCCGCTTTGTTTGAAGTGGGGCCGCACTATCGAAGCGACACGCCCGAAGGCCAGGAGGAAATGGCGGCGGGCGTGCGCGTCGGCCAAAGCGGCGTCAAGCGCTGGGACGATCCCGGCAAGCCGGTCGATGCGTTCATGGCCAAGACCGACGCGCTCGCGGCGCTGTCCGCCATCGGCGTCGCCGCCGACAATCTGCAAGCCGGCGCCGAGCCGCCGGCCTGGTATCACCCGGGCCGCGCCGGCGTGTTGAAGCTCGGGCCGAAAATCCTGGCCACCTTCGGCGAGATTCATCCCGGCGTGCGGGCGAAGCTCGGCGTCGATGGCCCGGCGGTGGGGTTCGAGATTTTCCTCGACCGCGTGCCGCTGCCGCGCGCCAAAGGCCGCGCTCGGCCGTTGTTGAAGCTCTCGCCCTATCAGCCGGTGGAGCGCGACTTCGCCTTCATCGTGCCGGCCGAGCTTCCGGCCGAGACTTTGCTGCGCGCGGCACGCGGCATCGATAAGGCGCTGATCGCTGAGGTCCGATTGTTCGATCTCTATCAAGGCAAGGGCATCGAGCCTGGCAAGAAATCGCTCGCCATTACCGTCCGCTTGCAGCCGACCGACGCGACCCTGACCGACGCCCAGATCGAGGGCTTTTCCAAGAAGCTGATCGAAACGGTCGAAAAGGCAACCGGCGGAAAGCTGAGGAGCTAGGCATGGTCGCGTTCGCCAAGATCGAAAAGGCGGCGTTGAAGCGCGTCGGCGCGAAGGAGCTGCAGGACCGCATCAAAACCCGCATGCCGCCGCTCAAAAGCGCGGCCGCGCTGAAAAAGGTTTCCGACGACCGTTATCTCTCCCTGATCGGCTTGCGGATTTTCCGCGCCGGCTTGAAGCATGAAATGGTCGATGCCAAATGGCCGGCCTTCGAAAAGGCATTCCACCGCTTCGATCCCTACAAGGTCCGCGCGATGAGCGACGAAGCGATCGAAGCGCTAATGAAAGACGCGCGGCTGATCCGCCATCTCGGCAAGCTCAAGGCGGTGCATGCCAACGCAGCGGCGATGATCGCGCTCGCGGATGAGAAGGGCGGTTGCGGCGCTTATCTCGCGGCGTGGCCGGGCGAGAATATCGTCGGCCTCTGGGACGATCTCGCCAAGCGCTTCGCGCATCTGGGCGGCGGCTCCGGCCCCTATTTCCTGCGCATGGCGGGCAAGGACACGTTCGTTCTGAGCGATTGGGTGGTGAAGGCGCTGAATGAATGGGGCGCGTTCGAGGGCGCGCCCAAGGGCAAAGCCGACCGCGCCAAGATCCAGGCGCTGTTCAATGAATGGGCCAAGGAAACCGGCAAGCCCTTGGCGCATCTCAGCATGACTCTTGCCGCGTCCGTGGATTGATGACCGACGCTGCGGTTCGCGGACGCCTCCTCACCTTCCTCCGCGCGCCCAAGGGCGCGGGCGACGCGGCGAGCTATCGCTACATCGAAGACGGCATCGTGCTGGTCAAGGACGGCCGCGTCGCCGCGATCGGCCCGGCGCCAGAGTTATTGCCGCGCCTCGCCGGCATGCCGGTCGAGCATCATCCCGGCAAGCTGATCCTGCCGGGCTTCATCGACACCCATATTCATTTTCCCCAGACCCAGGTGATCGCGTCTTATGGCGCGCAACTGATGGAGTGGCTGGAAAAATATACCTTCGTCGAGGAAGCGAAATTCGTCGATCCGGCGTTTGCCGCGCGCATGGCGAGTTTTTTTCTCGACGAGCTGGCGCGCAACGGCACCACCACGGCGTGTTGTTACGGCTCGGCGCATCCCGAATCGGTCGAGGCGCTGTTCACCGAGGCCGAGCGGCGCGGCGCCGGCATGATCGCCGGTACCGCGATCATGGACCGCAACGGCCCGCCCGCTTTGCTCGCCGCCGCCAAGGATTGCATCGCGGCGAGCCGGGCGCTGATCAAGCGCTGGCACGGCAAGGGGCGACAGCGCTACGCCGTGACGCCGCGCTTCGCCATCACCTCGACGGACGAACAACTCGCGGCGGCGGGCGCCTTGCTTAAGGAATTCCCGACCGTCTATATGCAGACCCATCTCGACGAAAATCGCGACGAGATCGCGACGGTGAAGCGCCTCTTTCCGAGCGACCCGACCTATACCGCCGTCTATGCCCGCTTCGGCCTGTTGGGGCCACGCGCCTTGCTCGGCCATTGCATCCATCTCGATGACAGCGAAGTGGCGCTGCTGCGGGAGAGCGACTCGGTCGCTGTGTTCTGCCCGACCTCGAACCTCTTCATCGGCAGCGGCTTGTTCGATTTCGCGCGGCTCACGGCGGCGGGCGTGCGCATCGCCCTCGCCACCGATGTCGGCGGCGGCACGTCTTATTCGATGCTGCGGACGGCCGCCGAGGCCTACAAGGTGATGCAGTTGCAGGGCCAGAATCTGTCGGCGCTCGCCGCCTTCGATTTGATGACGCGCGGCAACGCGGTTTCGCTCGGACTCGAAACCGAGATCGGCGTTCTGGCGCCCGGCGCCTATGCCGATCTCGTGGTGCTGGATTCGCGCGGCACGCCAGCGACGGCGCACCGGATGGAAACCGCGCGCGACCTCGAAGAGGAATTGTTCGTGCTGATGACCTTGGGCGACGACCGCGCCGTCGGCGCCACCTATTTGCGGGGGAAGCGCGTTCACTAAAAAGAAACAATTTGAACCGCCAAGACACCAAGACGCCAAGACAAAACAGAAATAAAGCGCGAAGGCGCTAGAGTCTGATCCACTTGAATTGAAACACCTCATCCGTCACCCCGGCGAAAGCCGGGGTCCAGGGCAACCGCTCGTCGCTTCCTCTGGGTCCCTGCTTTCGCGGGGACGACGAAAAAAATCGATTCCATTTGGCTGAATCGGACTCTAAGACGCGAAGAAAAAACTTCGGCGCGCGAAGCGCGCCGAAAATCAACCAGCCGCCATTCTACCGTCGCTAAAGAAAAGCCGTTCTTGGTGTCTTGGTGTCTTGACGTTTCAAATTGTTTCTTTTTCAGGAAACCAGCGCCGAGATCGCGGCCGCCGCCGGGGCGAAATCGATCCGGCCGCGTTTCAGGTCGTGCCCGGCGCCCGCGATGGGGACGAGGCGCGTCGGCGCCGGGATCAGGGCGATCGCCGCCTTCATCTCG
>JAATGI010000461.1 GCA_015654725.1 Rhodospirillales bacterium | reverse complement strand
GGCGACGAGGCACGCCATCGTCATATACGCGCCGCGCCAGCCGAAAGCGCTGGCGAGATAGAGCGCGCCCGCGCCCGACGCCAGCATGCCGATGCGATAGCCGACCTGAGTCGCGGCGGCGCCGGCGCCCTGCTCGCGATCCGTCAGGAGCTCGACGCGGAAGGCGTCGATGACGATGTCCTGGCTCGCGGAAAAAAACGCCACCACGACGGCGATAATGGCGACGCGCCACGGATCGACCGCGGGATCGGCCCGGCCCATCGCGAGGATGGCGAGCGCCAGCAGGATCTGGACGAACAAGGCCCAACCGCGCCGGCGCCCGAGAAGACGCGTCAGACCGGGAAGCGGCACGCGGTCCATGACCGGCGCCCACAGGAATTTGAGATTGTAGGACAGGCCGACCTGGGCGAAGAGCCCGATCGCGGTCAGCGAGATGCCGTCTTCCTTGAGCCAGATCGACAGCGTGGCGCCGGTGAGCGCCAACGGCAAGCCGCTGGAAAATCCCATCGCCAAAATCGCGACGAGCCGGCGATCGGTGTAAAGGCGAAGAGCGTCACCGGCTTTTGACATCGAGCGATACTACCGACCCCTCCCCCCGTGAGAGGGAGAGGCAATGGAGGATGCGTCGCATGCGTTGCGGCGTCGCTACTTCCCCTTCGCGTCCGCCGCGACCTGCATTCGCACAATCTTGTCGGGATTGCTGACCTGGCCGCTATCGCCCTCGCCCTTCTTGATCGCATCGACGAATTCCATGCCCGACGTCACCTGACCCCAGATCGTATATTTGCCGTCGAGGAACGGCGCCGGCGCGAAGCAGATGAACCACTGGCTGTCGCCGCTGTCGGGGCTTTGCGCGCGGGCCATCCCGATCGTGCCGCGCACGAAATGCGCGTCGGAAAACTCTGCCTTGAGCTTTTGGCCCGAGCCGCCGGTGCCGGTGCCGGTGGGATCGCCGGTCTGCGCCATGAAGCCGGCGATAACGCGATGAAACACGATTCCGTCGTAGAAATGCTGGCGGACCAGTTCCTTGATGCGCGCGACATGGTTGGGCGCGAGGTCGGGCCGCAGTTCGATCACCACGCGCCCGGCGGGCAGATCGAGATAGAGGGTGTTTTCGGGATCGGCTGCGCTCACGGGACCTCCGTTCAGGGCAAAAAGACAGGCGGCGACGATGACGAGCGAACGAAAAATTCGGAGCATGACGCGACCTGCCGAAAGCGATTGGGAGGCGGAAGGTAGAGGAAGACCATGCCCAAGGAAAGCACCGCGGCGACTCGCCTCAGTGGCCGGTGCGGGAAATCACCTGGGCGAGATTGGCGGCGATGCAGCGATAGACCTGGGCCGCGAATTTGGCGCGCTCCTTGCCCGCGTTCTCGAAATCGAACACGCCGTTCTGGGCCCAATACTGCATCACCTCGTAGCGCGGAAAGAGATAGATATCGTTGATCTCGGCGATACGGCGCAGCGCTTCGAGATAGGGTTCGAAATCGACCAAGGCCGAGGTGCTGCGCGAGAATTGCGGATCGATCAGAATCAAATCGACATGGGCGTCGTGGAGCTTATCGATTCCGGTCTGGAGCGCGTCGACGAAGTCGTCGCTATAGATACGTTGAACCGCGTCGACAGTGCCGGTCTCCCACAACACCAAGACCGGCTTTTCCGCCAGCACGTCGCGATCGAAGCGCGCCACCATGTCGGCGGCGGTCTGCCCGGTGCCGCTCTTATTCAAGACGGTGACGGACGCATTCGGAAAGAGCGCCGCCAGATCGAGTTGCAATTGCTGCGGATAGGGCTTGCCCCCCGCGCCGGCCGCCGTGCCCAGGGTCGACCGGCCGCCGATCGCGACGACGCGGATCGGATCGCCGCGTTGGAGCGCCGCCGACAGCGCCGGTAGGGTGACATCGGCCGCCAGCAGCTCCGCCGGCGCCATGCAGTCGCCCGGGTCCGCGGTCTGAGCCTGCGCGACCCAAAGGCCGGCGCTCGCGATCGCCATCGCCGCCGCGCCCCATACCATGCGTCGCAGGAGCGTCACGGCGGTCATGTCGGTTCGGTGGTTGGCGACAAGGAAGGCGGCCCCTCGTCGTGGCCGGCGGTCTTATACCAATCGAGCAGCCACGCGATCGCGATCATCACACCCATCCCGGCCGCGTTCAACGCGACCTGCGTGCCGACGCTGTCGTCATATTGAGTCATGACGACATGGACCATCGCGGACAGGAGAATGCCCAGGCAGAAGATTTGCAGCGAGTGCTGACCGCAAAGAATGATCGGCCGCGCCGCCGCCGAGGCAAACGCCGCCGCATCGCGTGGAATGAGCCGCACCGTGACGATCGCCAGCGCGATGAAGTCGATCAGCCGCAACGGCGACAAATCGCGCTTTCCGAGCGTGTAGGTCCATAATCTGTCGAGCAACAGACCCGGAAACGCCTCCCAGAAATAATGGATCGCCCAGGTCAGGCTGATGACCGCGCAGTCGTTCTGGGCGCATGCCTATCGCAGCACGACCTCGATCTACCGGGATGCCGAGGTGGCCCACGAGCGGGGGCTCGCCGCTGCGGCGATGGCCGAGTCGCTCGGCCGCCCCGACCTGGCGGTCGTCGCCCTCGACGGCGTCCAGCACAACCTCCAGCGGCAGCTGCGCTACGCCGACGCACGACCGGCCGCCCGCCGCCGGCTCGAGCTCGCCCGCTCG
>JAATGI010000259.1 GCA_015654725.1 Rhodospirillales bacterium | reverse complement strand
GCCGCGGCGGGCGCGTGCGGCTTGCGAATGACCAGGCAATCCGACGCCGCGAGAAGCGACACCATGGACGAATCCTGCTTGTCAAAGGGCCGGGCTTCGAGCGTGCCGTCAGGATGACGTGTCAGCGAAGCGCGGAGATAATCCTCGCGGCTGTCGTTCTCCCTCAGCGCAACGCCAAGTTTGGCGAAGATTGACGGTGCGCTTTTCGGCTCCAAGCCCGACAGCTTCTCGATCGCCGGCTTAAGGAAAAGCACGCCACACACCATGGTCGAGACTGGATTGCCCGGCAGGCCGATCATCGGGGTGTCACGATAACGGCCGACCATCAACGGCTTTCCCGGCCGCATCGCGATCTTCCAGAAATCAAGCACCAGCCCGGTCTCCCCAAGCGCGCCGCGCACCAGATCATGCTCGCCGACCGAAGCGCCGCCGGTGGTCACCAGCAGATCGACCCCGATCGCCGCGGCGGCGATGCGTTGTAAAGCCTGGGCCTCGTCCGGCGCGATCGGCAGGGAAACGGGCTCGCCGCCGCACGCCGTTATCAGCGCCGCCAGCGCGAAGCCGTTGGAACTGACGATCTGGTTCGGCCCAACCGGGTCTCCGGGCAACACCACTTCGTCGCCCGTCGGCAGAATGGCGATGCGGGGACGGCGATGCACCAGAAGCCACGGCCAATTCATCGCCGCAGCGAGGCCGATATCGCGCGCCGTCAGGCGCCGGCCCGCCGCAAGCTTGGTCTCGCCGTTGCGAAAATCGAGCCCGGCGACGCGGACGTGGCGGCCGGCGGCGCTGCTTTCCTTGACCACGACGACATCGCCGTCGCGGTCGGTGTCTTCCTGGATGACGATGGCGTCGGCGCCTGCCGGCAAAGGCGCGCCGGTGAAGATGCGGACCGCTTCGCCGGGATTGAGAACACGCTCATAGGATTGCCCGGCCGGCACCGAGCCGGCAACCCGCAAACGCGCCGGAATCCGCGCCACATCGGCGGCGCGGACGGCATAGCCATCCATCGCCGACAGCGCGGCCGGCGGCTGGGTGCGCCGCGCCGCGACATCTTGAGCGAGAACCCTGCCGAAGGCGGCGCTCAACGCCACCTGTTCGGTGCCGACCGGTGCCAGCGGCGCGAGCAGCCTTTCGCGAGCTTCCGAAACCGGGATCATGGCGCGGTGTAACGCCCTGATTTGCCGCCGGATTTGTGGATCAGGCGGATATCGATGATTTTCATGCCACGATCGGCCGATTTGCACATGTCGTAGATGGTGAGGGCAGCGACGCAAACCGCTGTCAACGCTTCCATTTCAACTCCTGTCCGGCCCGAAATTTTGCACGTCGCGGTGATGTCGACGGCACTTCGCGCGATGTCACAGGTGAGTTCGATAGCGACCGAATCCAAGGCCAGTGGATGGGCGAGGGGGATGAGGTCGGGCGTGCGCTTGGCGCCCATGATACCGGCGAGCCGCGCCACCGCCAGCACGTCGCCCTTCTTGACGCCGCCCGACTGAATGAGCTTGAGCGTTTGTTTTCGCATCAAGACCGAGCCAGCGGCGACCGCGACGCGCGCGGTCTCGGGCTTGGCCGAGACATCGACCATGGTTGCCGCGCCCTTAACGTCGAAATGGCTGAGTTTGGTCATGCCGGAACCGGCGAGAGGAGGGCGCGGGTGGCGGCGGCGACGTCCGGCTGGCGCATCAGGGACTCGCCCACGAGAAAGCAGCGCACCCCCTCGTTTTTGCCCAGCCTGGCCAAGTCGAAGGCCGAGGAAAGTCCCGATTCGGAACAGACGAGACGGTCGGGCGGGACCAGCGGCGCGAGCTGCTCTGTAATCTTAAGATCGACCTGCAAGCTTTTTAGATTACGGTTATTAACACCGATGAGCGGGGATTTAAGTGAAAGCGATCGTCTAAGTTCTTGTTCATCATGGCATTCCGCCAGAACGTCCATCCCCAAGGCCAGCGCCGTTCGCTCCAAATCCATGGCCTCAAGATCCGTGACCGAAGCCATTATAATCAAAATACAATCCGCCCCCCAAGCCCTTGCCTCATAGATTTGGTAAGGATCAAGCATGAAGTCTTTACGTAGCAACGGTAATTTAATGGCTCTTCGCGCGATTTCCAGAAATTCGAGCGAACCTTGAAATTCCGGTGCGTCGGTCAGCACCGACAAACAGGTGGCACCGCCCGCCTCATAGGCGCGCGCCAGGGCGGCGACATCGAAATCCGCCCGGATCAGACCCCGGCTCGGCGAGGCGCGCTTGATCTCGGCGATCAGGCCGTAACGCCCGGCGGCAACCGCCGATCGTAAAGCCTTGATGAAGCCGCGCGGCGCCGCTGCCCGTCCGGCCCTGCGGCGCATCTCGTCGAGCGGCACCAGCGCCTTTGCCGCCGCGATCTCGCGGCGCTTATAGGCGTTGATCCGCGCGAGGGTATCGCTCATGCCCGGTCATTCGTGATGGCGACGAGCCGGTCGAGCGCGCGCCGCGCCTTGCCCGAGGCGATGGCCTCGGCCGCCACGCCCATGCCGTCCTTCAAATCCTCGACCCGCCCGGCCACGATCAGCGCCGCCGCCGCGTTCAACAGCACGATGTCGCGCAGCGGCCCGGCCTCGCCGTCGAGCAGCGCCCTGAGCCGCGCCGCGTTGGCCGCCGGGTCGGCACCCTTCAAATCCTCGAGCCGGGCGCGTTTTAGCCCGGCCTGCTCGGGCGTCACCGTGAAGCTCGTCACCCGCCCGTCCTTCCATTCGGCCACCTGGGTCTCGCCGGCGGTGGTGATCTCGTCGAGGCCCGAGCCATGCACCACCCAGGCACGCTCGCTGCCGAGCTTGCCCAGCACCTCGGCCACCGGCCTGACCCATTCCGGCGCGAACACGCCGACGAGCTGGCGCTTGACCCCGGCCGGGTTGGAGAGCGGCCCCAAGAGATTGAAGATGGTGCGGGTGCCGAGCTCGACCCGCGTCGGCCCGACATGGCGGGTGGCGCTGTGATGGCGCGGCGCCATGAGAAAGCCGATGCCGCCCTCCCAGAGCGCGCGCCGGACCAGCGCCAGGTCGCAATCGAGATTGACGCCGAGCGCCGCCAGGATATCGGC
>JAATGI010000032.1 GCA_015654725.1 Rhodospirillales bacterium | reverse complement strand
TGCGACGCCTATCTCTTGGCCAATCGCGACTATTGGCTGGTGCGGGAAACCATCGGTCTGCTGCGCCGAACGTTAAGCCGCCTCGATGTTTCGGCGCGCAGTTTCTACGCCATCGTCGATGAAGGTTCGTGCTTTGCCGGCACACTTCTGGAATTGGCGCTGGCGGCCGACCGTACTTATGTGCTGGCCCTCGGCGAGGGCGATGCCGCCTCGCCTCGCCTTGCGCTATCGCATGCCAATCGCGGCCTATATCCGATGGCGAACGGCGCGACGCGTCTCGCTAATCGCTTTTGCGGCGATGCCGAACCGGTTCACGCCCTGGAACAAACCGTCGGTGAGCGGCTCGACGCCGCGGCGGCGCTAAAGCTAGGTCTCGTCACCGCGGCACCGGATGAACTCGATTGGGACGAGGAAATCCGGCTCGCCATCGAGGAACGCGCGAGCCTGTCGCCCGACGCGCTCACCGGGCTCGAGGCTAATTTGCGCTTCGCCGGGCCGGAGACGATGGCGACGCGTATTTTCGCGCGGCTCTCGGCGTGGCAGAATTGGATCTTCATCCGGCCCAACGCGACCGGCAAGGACGGCGCCCTGAAATTGTTCGGCACCGGCAGCAAGGCAAAATTCGATTGGGAGCGCGTCTGATGGCGATCGATTATCGGCAACGGATTCCCAACAATGTCGATCTAGCGGGCAACCAGACCTTGCAGCGCGCGCTGGAACATTGGCAGCCGCGCTTTCTCGATTGGTGGCGCGAGATGGGGCCGACCGATTTTCTCGCGACCGAACCATACCTGCGCACCGCAATCTCGGTCGACCGTGCCGGCTGGGCGAGCTTCGATCACGTCAAAATGCCGGATTATCGGTGGGGCATTTTTCTTGCCGAGCAGGAGCCGGACCGGCGCATTGGCTTTGGCGATGAATTCGGCAAGCCGGTCTGGCAGCAAGTGCCGGGCGAACTGCGCTCGACCTTGCGGCGGCTTATCGTGACGCAGGGCGACACCGAGCCGGCCTCGGTCGAACAGCAAAGGCTGCTCGGCCACACCGCGCCATCGCTCTACGACCTGCGCAATCTCTTTCAGGTTAATGTCGAGGAAGGCCGCCATCTCTGGGCGATGGTGTACTTGCTCCACGCCCATTTCGGCCGCGACGGCCGCGAGGAAGCCGAGGCGTTGTTGGAACGTCATTCCGGCGACGCCGACCGGCCGCGCATCCTCAACACCTTCAACGAGCCGGTCGAGGATTGGCTCTCCTTCTTCATGTTCACCTATTTCACCGACCGCGACGGCAAGTTCCAATTGAAGAGCTTCGCCGAAAGCGGCTTCGATCCGCTGGCGCGCACCACGCGCTTTATGCTGACCGAGGAGGGCTATCACATGTTCGTCGGCGACAGCGGCGTCGCGCGCGTCATTCGCCGCACGCTCGAGGTGATGAAGCAGGTCGGCGAGGAGCCGGACAAAGTGCGCGTGGCCGGCGCCGTCGATCTGCCGACGTTGCAGCGCTATCTCAATTTCTGGTTCAGCTCTTCGCTCGATCTGTTCGGCGCCGAAAGTTCGTCGAACGCCGCCAGCTATTTCGCCGCCGGCGTCAAAGGCCGGCCGGACGAGGCCAATTTCGCCGACCATCTCTGCCGCGACGGCGCGATGGCGATCGACATGCCGGACGGCAAAGGCGGCGTTACCAGCGAGGAAGTACCGCTAAGGAACGCGATGAACGAGATCGTGCGAAGCGCCTATGTCAAGGAATGCGCGAGCGGTGTCGCGCGCTGGAACCGCTTCATCGCGGCCGCCGGGTTCAAGACCGAATTGACCCTGCCCAGCCCGCGCTTTCGCCGCTCGGCCGGCGCCTGGGCCGGACAGAATGTCGATCCGTTGGGTGCGCCGTTGCCTGGCGAGGCATCGGCGGCGCGGTCGTCTGTCTGGCTGCCGAGCGCGGAAGATCGAGCCTTCGTCAAGAGCCTGATGATACGCGTGAGCGAGCCGGGCCAAATGGCGGGCTGGATCGCGCCGCCCGATCGTGGCGTCAACGAGCTGCCGCTCGATTACCGCTATGTCCGGCTGAATTGATCTGGATCAAAGCAATGCGGGACGCGTTCCTTTAACGAGGCGAGGATGCCAGGACGAAAACTGGCTCGCGATCTGATCTGGGTCAGCGTCATCAAGCTCCTGGCCTTGAGCGCGATCTATTTCCTGTTTTTCGCGTCGCCGCCGCGCATCGACGCGGCGCGGCATTTCGCGCCGGCGGCCGTGACCGCGAGCGAACGGTAAGCGTCATGGATGTTGTCGAGCTCTCGCGGCTGCAATTCGCGCTCACCGCCCTTTATCACTTCCTGTTCGTGCCACTGACGCTCGGCCTGTCGGTGATCCTGGCGATCATGGAGTCGGTCTATGTCACCACCGGCCGCGCGGTGTGGCGCGACATGGTGAAGTTCTGGGGCACGCTGTTCGGCATCAATTTCGCCATGGGTGTCGCCACCGGCATCACCATGGAGTTCCAGTTCGGCACCAACTGGGCCTATTACAGCCACTATGTCGGCGACGTATTCGGCGCCCCCCTGGCGATCGAAGGGCTAATGGCGTTTTTCCTCGAAGCCACCTTCGTCGGCTTGTTCTTTTTCGGCTGGGAGCGCCTCACGCGCGTCCAGCATCTGATCGTGACCATCCTGGTGGCGCTCGGGACCAATCTGTCGGCGCTGTGGATTTTGATCGCCAATGCCTGGATGCAATATCCGATCGGCGCCAAATTCAACCTCGCCACCATGCGCATGGAAGTGACGGACTTTTACGCCGTGCTGTTCAACCCGGTGGCGCAGGACAAATTCGTCCACACCGTTTCGGCCGGCTATGTCGTCGGTTCGATGTTCGTGCTCTCGGTCAGCGCCTATTACCTGCTGCGCGGGCGATATCGCGGTCTCGCCATCCGTTCCATGACCGTGGCGGCGAGCTTCGGCCTTGCCTCGGCGCTGTCGGTCGTGGTGCTGGGCGACGAGAGCGGCTATACCGCCGGCCTCAATCAGAAAATGAAAATCGCCGCGATCGAGGCGGATTGGGAAACCGAGCCGGCGCCGGGCGCCTTCAACTTGATCGCCCTCCCCGATCAGGCCGCGCACACCAATCATTTCGCCGTTCGGATTCCGTGGCTGCTCGGTCTGATCGACACGCGCTCGATCGACACGCCGGTGCCCGGCATCGAGGACCTGGTCGCGACCGCTAAGCAAAGCATCCGCAGCGGCATGATCGCCTATGGCGCGATCCCCGGCCTGCGCGTCCATCCCGACAACGCGGCCTTGCGCCAAGCCTTCGATGACCATGTAGCCGACCTCGGCTACGCGCTGTTGCTCAAGCGCTTCGCACCCAATGTCACCGACGCCACCGACGCGCAGATCGATGACGCCGCCTGGTACACGGTGCCCGCGGTGTTGCCGCTGTTCTGGTCGTTCCGAATCATGGTGGCGTGCGGCTTTTATTTCATCGCGTTGTTCGCCGGCATGTTCTATCTCGCCTCGGCGCGTCGGCTCGAACGTTACCGTTGGCCGCTCTGGCTGTGCCTGTGGTCGCTGCCGCTGCCGTGGCTCGCGGCCGAGCTCGGCTGGTATGTCGCGGAAGGCGGGCGCCAGCCCTGGACGATCGACGATGTGCTGCCGACCTTTCTGTCGGCGTCGAGCGTGCCGGCGCGCAGTGTGTGGTTTTCGCTGGCCGCCTTCGTGATTTTCTATTCGGCGCTGGCCATCGTCGATGTCGTGTTGATGGTGCGGACGATTCGGATCGGCCCCACCAT
>JAATGI010000241.1 GCA_015654725.1 Rhodospirillales bacterium | reverse complement strand
TGCGCGGTTGACGATGACGCCGATGGCCGCGTAATACCGGCGCCTAAAGTGGCAGGGGCAAGAATGACAACCAAGCGGGGAGAAGCGCTGGCGGGAACAGCCCGGCGTCGCACGCGGCCGGTGCGCCGGGTCAAGGCCAAGGCGCCGCGCCGCGCCGCGCGTCCGGGCGCGATCCGGCAGCATAATGTCGCGCGAATCTTGAAGGCGGCCGAAACCGTCTTCGCCAAGAAAGGCTTCAGCGGCGCCAGCACCGCCGAAATCGCGCGGCTCGCCGGCGTGCCCAAGCCCAATCTGCATTATTATTTCCGCACCAAGCAGGCGCTCTACGAAAGCGTGCTCGACCGCATTCTCGAAACCTGGATCGATGCCATGGACGAGCTGCGTCCCGGCGCCGATCCGGCCGAGGCCTTGTCGCGCTATCTCGCGCGCAAGATCGAATTGTCGCGTGTCATGCCGGAGCCGTCGCGGCTTTGGGCGATGGAGATGCTGGCGGGCGCGCCGCATATCGGCGGCTTCCTGCGCGGGCGGGTGCGCGATCTGGTGGCGGAGAAAAGCGCCGTCGTGCGAGGCTGGATCGAAGACGGCAGGATCGCGCCCATCGATCCCGCCCATCTCTTTTTCATCATCTGGGCCGCGACCCAGACCTATGCCGACTTCGCCGCGCAGATGAGCGCCGTGCTCGGCAAAATCGCGCTCGACCGGGAATTCTTCGCCGCCGCGACCGAGACCGTGACGACGCTGGTTCTGAACGGGCTCGGCCTGCGGCGCGGCGAGCCGAGCCGGTCATGAAGCGAAGCCTGACGCAGCGTCTGGTTCGGCGAATCTATTACAAATATTTCGCCCGCAACCTGCTCTACGAGCTGCAGATGCGAGCGCGCGCCGAGGCCGCCGATTACGCCCAGGCCAAAATGCCGGACGCCGTCATTTTCGAGGACGGCGACCGGCTCCTGCGCTTTTGCGTCGAAGAGGCGCCCCCCGGCGCCATTCTGGAATTCGGCGTCGCCGGCGGCGCGTCGATCAACGTCATCGCCGCGGCGGCGCGTGGCCCGGTTCACGGCTTCGATTCCTTCGAGGGCCTGCCGGAGAATTGGGGCGGCCATCTCGAATTGCGCCGCTCCTTTTCCCAAGGCGGGCGGTTGCCCAAGGTTCCCGCCAATGTCACGTTGCACAAGGGCTGGTTCGAAACCACCCTGCCCGCCTGGAAGGCGGCGCATCCCGACCCGGTCGGCTTCCTCCATGTCGATTGCGACATCTACAGTTCGTCGCGTTATGTGCTGAGCGGTCTCGCCGACCGTTTCCAGATCGGCACCGTCATCAAGTTCGACGAGTATTTCAATTATCCGGGCTGGCGCCGCCACGAATTCCGCGCCTGGCAGGAAATCGTCGCCGAATACGGGCTCGGCTACGACTACATCGCCGTCGCCGCGCTCGACGGCGCGGTCGCGGTGAAGATCACGGGCCTGGGCAAGCTCGCGAAATCGAGCTAGGCAAGCGCCAATTCGGGATGGGTGAATTTCTTGCCCTCCGCGACCGCCGCGCGCGTGATGCCGACGCGATATTCAATCAAAAGAAGTTTGAACCGCCAAGCTTGCCCCGGCAAAAGCCGGGGACACCAGGACACAAAGTTCTCCCCGCAACATACAGCGCGCCACCCCGGCGGAAGCCGGGGTCTTGGCGTTTCATCGTTGTTTCCTTTTCACGCCGTCGCTTTCAACAACTCGCCAAGCGTGCCGAAAATCTGGTCGATATGCCCCTTGGTCAAGGCCAGCGGCGGCGACAGCGCGACAATGTCGCCGGTAACGCGGATCAGCAGGCCCTTCTCATAGGCGCGCAAGAACAGGTCGAAGGCGCGCTTGCCGGGTTGGCCCTGGATCGGCGCCAACTCGATCCCGGCGACGAGGCCGAGATTGCGGATATCGATGACATGCGGCAGGCCCTTCAAGGAATGCGCCGCGTCTTCCCAATAGGGCGAAAGCGCCGCAGCGTTCTCGAACAGCCCCTCCTCCTGATAGACATCGAGCGTGGCGAGGCCGGCGGCGCAGGCGAGCGGATGGCCCGAATAGGTGTAGCCGTGGAACAGCTCGATCGCATGCTCCGGCCCGGTCATGAAGGCGTCGTAGACGAACTGGCGGGCGATCACCGCGCCCATCGGCACCGTGCCTGAGGTCACGCCCTTCGCCATGGTGACGAGGTCGGGAACGATG
>JAATGI010000412.1 GCA_015654725.1 Rhodospirillales bacterium | reverse complement strand
GCCGGGGCCGAGTTCGTGACGCCGCTATCGGTCCAGGCCCTGACCGGCGACACGGTTTTCTCCGATATTTTTTCGCTCACCGACGAGAGCGAGATGGGCCATTTGCGGTTGGCGCAAGACGCGGACCTAGTCGTGGTCGCGCCGGCGACGGCGGACATCCTGGCGAAGATGGCGGCGGGCATCGCCGACGATCTCGCCTCGACCGCGCTGCTTGCCACCGACAAGCCGATCCTGGTGGCGCCGGCGATGAATGTCCGCATGTGGGAGCATGACGCCACCCGCGCCAACCTGCATCTCCTCGAAGCGCGCGGCATCAAGCGCGTCGGCCCCAATTCGGGCGCGCTCGCCGAGGGCGAGGTCGGGCCGGGCCGCATGGCCGAACCGTTGGATATCGTCGCCGCCATCGAGGCGATACTCGCGGCCCGACCCTTGAAGGGCCCCCGCGCGCTCGTGTCCAGCGGCCCGACCCACCAGCCGATCGACCCGGTGCGCTATATCCCCAATCGCTCCTCGGGCAAGCAGGGCCATGCCATCGCGGCGGCCTTGGCCCGTGCCGGCGCCGAAACGGTGCTGGTCTCGGGTCCCAGCGCCGAGCCCGATCCGCCCGGCGTCGCCATCGTCCGCGTCGAATCCGCGCGCGACATGCTCAAGGCCTGCGAGGCGGCGCTGCCCGTGGATGTCGCCGTCTGCGCCGCCGCGGTGGCCGATTGGCGGGTCGAGCAGGCGGCGCACAAGCTCAAGAAGAATGGCGCGCCGCCCGAGCTGCGCCTCCTCGAAAATCCCGACATCTTGAAGACGCTGAGCCAGGCCGGGAACCGCCGCCCGCGCCTCGTTATCGGCTTCGCCGCCGAGACCGAGGATTTGATCGCGCATGCGCAAGCCAAGCGCGCCGCCAAGGGTTGCGACTGGATTTTGGCCAACGACGTTTCGGCGAGCGCCGCCGTATTCGGCGCCGATGTCAACACGGTGCATCTGGTTTCGGCCGGCGGCGTCGAGGATTGGCCGCGCTCCTCGAAGCGCGCGGTGGCGGAGCGCCTTGCCGCGCGGATCGCCGATTTTTTCGCCGCCTGATGCTTCGCCTTTCGAAAAAGCTCCTGTTCGCGATCGAGGCGGTGCTCGACATCGCCTACAATGCCGGCGCCTTGCCGGTGCAATCGGGCGAGATCACCAAGCGCCAGGGCATTCCGCGCCGCTATCTCGAACAGGTGTTGCAGCAATTGGTGCGGGCGGGCGTGCTCTCGGGCGTGCGCGGCCCGCGCGGCGGCTATCGCTTGGCGCGCGAGCGGCGCCGCATCACCGTGGGCGAGATCGTGCGCGTGGTGCGCTCGCTGGAGCGCGCCGACGACGCGATCGAGGGCGCGACCGGCGCCAAGCTCGGCCGGCTGGTGGTGCGGCCCTTGTGGCTCGAATTGCAGGACGAAATGATGCAGCGTCTCGACGCCGTCACCATCGAGGATTTATGCACCCGCGCGCACAAGGCCGGCATCGCCGGCGAATACGCCGCGCGCTACGACTATACGATCTGACCCGGTCTTTACGGCGCCCGCCGCCGCGGCCTATCCTCCAAAGAAAACGTTCAACCGAAGGAGGAAATCATGGCCGAAGCCGTCGCGCGCGTGACCAAGATCACCGCGTCATCGCATAAAGGCTTTCAGGATGCCGTCGAATCCGGCATCAAGCGCGCCGCCAAGACCTTGCGCGGCATCACGGGCCTGACCGTGCTCGATCAGAAAGCCAAGGTCGCCAACGGCAAGATCGCCGAATACCGCGCCACCATCGAGATCACCTTCATTCTCGATTGACGCGGGCGCGTTCGTCCGTGTTCAGCGCGCCGGGCGGCGATAAAAATTAGGACTGCCAAGGCACCAAGACGCCAAGTTCATTCCGGCCGACGGGTCGGACGCCAGTTCAAAATCTTGGTGTCTTGGCGTCTTGGTGGTTCATTTTTCCATTCACTTCTCGGGCGCGATGTGGAACACGCGCTCGGCGTTGGCGTGATAGAGCTTGTGCTTGATCTCGTCCGAGACTTGCACCGCGTCCATCCAGGCGACGGCGGGCGGCGCCGGCTGATAGGGATAGTCGATCGCCCATAGCACCTTGTCGGGGCCGAGCGCCTTCAAGGAGAAATCGAGCGCCAGATCGGATTCCATGCCGCTGGTGGTGATGACGAAGTTGCGCTTGAAATAGTCGCTCGGCTTCAGTTGCAGCTTGGGCACGCGGCCGCCGCGCTGCGCCGCCGTGTTCATGAAATAGATCCGCCACAACATGAAATGCAAGCCCTCGCCCATATGGCCGAGGCAGATTTTGAGCTTGGGAAAGCGGTCGAAAATGCCGCTGACGATGAGGCGCACGGCATGGGTCGCGACCTCGAGCCCATAGCCCCACATCGCGCCGTGGATCATGTAATCGCGAAACGGCGTCGCCATGCCGTCGGACGGACCGCGCGGATGGATATAGAGCGTGCGGTCGAGCGCCTCGGCCGCTTCGAGGATCGGCCAATATTTCGGATCGTCGAGATATTCGCTGTTGGTGTGCGAATTGACCATGAAGCCGTTGAGCTTCAGCTCCTTGATGCCGCGCTCCATTTCCTTGGCCGCGCGCCTCGGCGATTGCGGCGCGAAGCTGGCGAGGCCGGAAAAACGCGTCGGATGTCGCGCGATCGCCTCGGCGAGGCGGTCGTTGGCCCGCGCCACCAGGTCGGTCGCGGTGTCGGCATCGAACATCTGCACGCCCGGCGCGGTGAGCGCCAGCAGATGCATGTCCACGCCGAGCTCGTCCATGATCTCGAGGCGCCGGCCCTCGAGGTCGAGCAAGCCGGTGAGGAAATTATTGAGGTCTCGGCCCGGCTGCGCGTCATAGATGTTGCGCACCAAGGTCAGGTC
Organism: Rhodospirillales bacterium; assembly: GCA_015654725.1. Lineage (GTDB taxonomy): Bacteria > Pseudomonadota > Alphaproteobacteria > ATCC43930 > CGMCC-115725 > JAATGI01. The sequence goes on along the minus strand of JAATGI010000412.1, from coordinate 2,490 downwards.
GATCGAATTACCCGGCCCGCGCGCGATCCCGCGCAAGGCCTCGGCCACTTCCGGGATCGAGAACGCTTCCTCGGTGGCGATGCGGCGGAATTTTCCTTTGATCGGCATGGCGATCCTCCTCGATTTTCGCGTGCCGCAGCCTACACGATTCTGGCGCGCGGGAGCTACAAGAGGCCGATCAATTCATCGACCGTCAATTCAGATTGCCGCAGAATTGAACGCAAGACACCGCGCTTGATGTCTCCGCTATGGTGCGGCACCACGACGCGCAATCGCGGCTTACCCGAATGTTTGAGGACGTAGTGTCCGCCGGTCGCGTGATCGATAAAGAGCCCGGCGCGCTGAAGTGCCCGAATGAGTCTGTCGGGCCGGACCGACGGTAAATCGGTCATGCCGCGGCGAGCGCGACTCTGACCTTTTCCGTACGGGGGAGTTCAGGCGCCTCGAAAGGCAGCGGCTCGCCGTCTTTCGTCAACGATTCGAGATAGGCGCGCAAGCAATCCTCAGCCATCGAACGGGCTTCTTCCAGTGTTTCGCCCTGCGTTGCCAAACCGGGAATGGCTGGGAACGTGACGACGTATCCGCCTTCTTCCGCTTGCTCAAAGACGGCCGTATAGCTCAGTTCCGACGTCATACGATCCATTCCTGCCTTTCCGTATATGGGCGCCAATTCAGCCGCCGCCAATCCTACCAATCCGCGTCGACGTCTTCGAGCCGCCCGCCGCGTCCCGCCCGCAGGCTTTCGCGCGCCCGTTCAATGCGCCCGAGAAAGCGCGGATCGTTTTCGAGCCGATAATCGAACCATTCCTCCTCGGACTCAAAGCCGATCAGCACCCCCGCGGGCTTGCCATGCCGCGTGATGACAATCTCATGCTTCTCGGCCTCGTGCAGAAAACGCGAGAAGTCATCCTTAACCTCGGACAACGGAACTTCTTTCATTCTGGGTTTGCGAATTGTCTTAGCCATGCTTCCGTCTCCGTCTTGTCGATGATCGCCAACACTTCGACGACCGGTCCCGTCACATCGTAAAATACCCGTATATCGCCGATGCGCAGTCGATAGTGCGGCCGACGAACGCCACGAAGTCGCTTGATTCGGCTGCGGCTCGTCTTACGCGGTTCGGACCGCAAATGCGTTTCAAGGCCCGCCTTTACGATCGCTCTAAGATTGGCTTTGAGCGCCTTTATATCCTCGACCGCCTCGGGGGCCAAAATAATCGCAAAACGCATTCTGGCCAGATTATGGCCAAATTTTCGCAAACGTCAAACGATCGACGGATAAGGCGCGGGGACCAGAATCTCCTACCATCGCGATGGAATGGGCTTACAATCCGACGCCTTTTGAAAACCTCGCATGGAAGCCGCCATGCCCGACACCGCCAAATCCGCCACGAAATCCGCCGCGCCAGAGCCGAACGCACCCGAATTTCGCGGCCGGGTCTATGATTCAATTACCGACACCATCGGCGCCACGCCGCTGGTGCGGCTCTCGCGCATCGCCGCCGCGCATAACGTCAAGGCCGACATTCTCGGCAAATGCGAGTTCTTCAATCCCTTGGCCTCGGTCAAGGACCGCATCGGCCTCGCCATGATCGAGGCCGCCGAGCGCGCGGGCCGCATCCGCGCCGGCAAGACCGTTCTCGTCGAGCCGACCTCCGGCAATACCGGCATCGCGCTCGCTTTCGTCGCCGCGGCCAAGGGCTATCGCCTGATCCTGACCATGCCGGACTCGATGTCGCTGGAACGGCGCAAGATGCTGCTGATCCTGGGCGCGGAGTTGGAGCTGACGCCGGCGGCCCGGGGCATGCGCGGCGCCATCGAGCGCGCCGAGGCGCTGGTGGCCTCGCTGCCCGACGCCTACATGCTTCAACAATTCCAGAACCCGGCCAATCCCGAGATTCATCGCCGCACCACCGCCGAGGAGATTTGGCGCGACACCGGCGGCGCCGTCGATTACGTCGTCAGCGCGGTCGGCACCGGCGGCACGCTGACGGGCGTCGCGTCCGCCCTTAAAGCGCGAAAACCCGCGTTCAAGATGATCGCGGTCGAGCCCGAGGATAGCGCCGTGCTGTCGGGCGGCCCGCCCGGCCCGCACAAAATCCAAGGCATCGGCGCGGGCTTCATTCCGGCGATCCTCGACACCACATTGATCGACGAGGTGCTGCGGATCGCCAACGACACGGCGTTCAAGGTCGCGCGCGAATTGGCGCGGGTCGAGGGCATTCCGGTCGGCATTTCCTCGGGCGCCGCGGTGGCGGCGGCGCTGGAATTGGCCGCGCGACCGGGCATGGCGGGCAAGCAGATCGTGGTGATCTTGCCCGATTCCGCCGAGCGCTATCTCTCGACGCCGCTGTTCGAAGGGTTATGACCGAACTCACCGAGACGCAATTTCACCGCTATGCCCGCCATCTCATCCTCGACGAGGTCGGCGAGGCTGGGCAGGAGAAATTGTTGGCGTCGCGCGGGTTGGTGGTCGGCGCCGGCGGGTTGG
>JAATGI010000227.1 GCA_015654725.1 Rhodospirillales bacterium | reverse complement strand
GCGGCATGGCGGAAAAATCGCGCGAGTTCATCGAACAAGGCGCCGAAATCTATAAGGTGGTCGAAGGCCAACGGGTCGAGATCGAGTAGCTAAGAAAATTGAACCACCAAGACACCAAGGCACCAAGAAAAAGTATCGCGCGCTTTGCGCGAAAAAAACTTAGCTGACAAGCGTGGCCTCGATAATGAAGCGACCTTGGTGTCTTGGCGTCTTGGTGGTTCAAATTTTTTCTTGTTGTTGCTCGTGAGCGGCGCGATCGAAAATTCCCGGCCCGTTGTCGGCTGTCTCGCCGTGGTGAAGCGCGGCGAGCGCATCCTCCTGGTGCAGCGCGCGAAGCCGCCGGGCGTCGGCAAATGGGGCTTCCCGGGCGGGCATCTGGAAATGGGCGAGACGATCAAGGACTGCGCCATCCGCGAGTTGCACGAGGAGACCGGTATCGAAGCCGACGCGGTTCGCGTGCTCACCGCTTTCGACTTCATCACCCGCGACGACGCCGGGCAGCCCACGCGCCACTACACCTTGATCGCCATTTTATGCGACTGGCGCGCTGGCGAAGGCGAATTGCTGCAGGACGCCTCGGCCCTCGGCTGGTTCACCATCGCCGAGGCGGAGAAGCTCGATACCTTTCCGGATGCGCTGCCGGCGATGCGGCTGGCGTTGGAGTCGTAACAACTGGTCTTGCACCTTCGCCTCCGGTCCCCTAATTTGGGATTCCCATTAACTAGGAAAGGAGGTGATCCCGTGTCTCATTGTCATGAACGGTGCTCGGACTTCGCCGTGATCGGGATCTTTGTTTCGACAGGGGTCACCCTCGCTTAACGCGGAATCGCGGCTTTCGACGCCGTGGTCTGACATTGGGAAGGGCCGCTCTCGGGCGGCCCTTCTGCTTTTGGAAATGCCCGCTCTTATGCCCGCGCTTCGCGCTGGCAAGTGGGGCACAGGCCGGAGAGTTCGACGGTCTGGCGTGTCACCGCGAAGCCGGCCCCGTCCGCGCTTTTCGACAGGGCACGCGACACCGACGGGTCATCGATCTCGGCGGCGGTGCTGCATTTGGCGCAGATCAGGAACTGGCTGACATGCGGCCGTTCGGGATGGTCGCAGCCAATATAGGCGTTGAGCGACTCGATGCGATGAATGAGGCCGTGAGCCTCGAGGAATTCGAGCGCGCGATAGATGGTCGGCGGCGCGGCACCCGGATGGGTCTTGCGCAGCGCATCCAAGAGCGCGTAAGCGCCGATCGGCTCATGGCCGCGCCACACCAGCTCCAGCACCGCGCGGCGCAGATCGGTCAGTCGCGCGCCTTGCGCGTCGCACAACGTCTCGGCGCGGTCGAGCGCATCCTCGACGCAATGGCCGTGATCGTGGCTGGTGCGTTTGAAGGGCGGGGCTTTCTTGGCGGCGTGTCGCATCGGTTACAATGTAACATGCCAATTCGACCGGCACAATTTTACCCTCCCTTTGATGGGGAAGGGAAGAAATGCCGAGCGAAGGCGAGGCATTTCGGGTGGGGGTGATGGTTCCATCGCTTCCACGATCACCCCCACCCGCTCGTAGCCTTTGGCTACTCGCGACCTCCCCCATCGAGGGGGAGGTCAGCGCGAAATACCGACCTAATCCTAAACCCAGGCGATATGCAGCACGTTGGTGGCGCCGGGCGTGCCGAAGGGAATGCCGGCGGTGATGACGATGCGCTGGCCTTTTTCGGCGAAGCCCTCGCGCAGCGCGATCCGGGTCGCCTTTTGGATCATATCGCCGAAGCGGTGAACGTCGGCGGTATGGACGCAGTGCAGCCCCCAGACCAGCGCCAGCCGCCGCGCGGTTTCAAGCCTCGCCGTCAGCGCCAGGGTCGGCACGGCGGGACGCTCGCGCGCCGCCCGCAAGGCGGTGGCGCCGGTGCTGGTGTAGGAGACGATGGCGGCGGCGCCGACGGTGTCGGCCACCTGCCGCGCCGCGGCGCTGATCGCGTCGGGGCTGGTATGTTCGAGCGCCATCCCGGACTCGGCATGAAGTCCGGCGTCGTAGAAGCGATCGGCCTGAACCCGCCGGATGATGCGGTCCATCATGGTCACGGCCTCGATCGGATACTCGCCGGCCGCGGTCTCGGCCGACAGCATCACCGCGTCGGCGCCTTCGTAAATCGCGGTCGCGACATCCGAGGTCTCGGCGCGCGTCGGCACCGGCGCATGAACCATCGATTCCAGCATCTGGGTCGCCACCACCACCGGCTTTCCGGCGCGACGGCAGACATGGACGATTTCCTTTTGCAAGGGCGGCACGTCCTCGGGCGGAATCTCGACGCCGAGATCGCCGCGCGCCACCATCACGGCGTCGGCGAGATCGACGATTTCCTGAAGCCGCGTCATCGCCGCGGGTTTTTCGAGCTTGACGAGAACGCCGGCGCGGCCGGTCACCAGTTTCTTCGCCTCGGCGACGTCGTCGGGTCCCTGCACGAACGAAAGCGCGATCCAATCGACACCGAGACCGAGGGCGAAGGCGAGATCGGAACGGTCTTTCGCCGTCAAGGCCGACAGCGGCAGAACGACGCCCGGCAAATTGACGCCCTTGCGGTCGGACAATTCCGTGCCGGCGACGACCCGCGTCTCGGCGAAGTCCTTGCCGTGCGTCTCGACCCGGAGGCGCACGCGGCCGTCATCGAGCAGAATTTCGGTTCCCGGATCGAGTACCGCGAAAATTTCCGGGTGCGGCAATGGCGCGCGCTTCTGGTCGCCCGGCGTCGCGGCGAGATCGAGGCGGAAATTCTGTCCCGGCTTGATCGCGATTTTGCCCTTGGCGAATAGGCCGAGCCGCAGCTTAGGCCCTTGTAGATCGGCCATGATCGCGATCGGCCGGTCGACCTCTTTTTCCAAGGCGCGGATGGCGCTGAGGCGCGCGCGATGCTCGTCGCGCTCGCCATGGCTGAAATTCAGGCGAAAGACATCGACCCCGGCCGCGAACAACGCGGCGATCATGGCGGGCGAGGAACTGGCGGGGCCGAGCGTGGCGACGATCTTGGCGCTGCGTTGTCGTCTCATCGGGATTTTGGCAAGACCAGGAGGGCGCGGAAATCGTTGACGTTGGTGCGGGTCGGGCCGGTCATCACGAGATCGCCCAACGCCGCGAAGGCGCCGTAAGAATCGTTGTTCGCGAGCAGCCTGGCAAGGTCGAGTTTCGTCGCGGCGGCGCGGACCAGCGTATCGGGGCCGCAGACCGCGCCGGCATTGTCCTCGGTGCCGTCGGTGCCGTCGGTGCCGGCGGAGAGGGCATGAATTTGTGGATGGCCCTTCAAGGCCAAGGCCAGCGCCAGGATGAATTCGCCGTTGCGCCCGCCTTTGCCCTGCCCCCGCACGGTCACCGTGGTCTCGCCGCCGGACAGAATCACGGCCGGCAAGGGCAAGGTGCTGCCTCCGATGAGCAACTTTCCGGCGGCGGCCTGGCGCGCGATGCCGGCATGGACCAGCGCGACCTCGCGCGCCTCGCCCTCGAT
>JAATGI010000106.1 GCA_015654725.1 Rhodospirillales bacterium | reverse complement strand
CGCAGGACACCGCGACCGGTGCGAACCGTGCCAGCAACGCGCCTTCGACGGCGAGCGCCAGCATCTCGGTCAGGCGCCGGGCCTGACCGTCCTCGGGCTTCGCGTCCAACAGCGCGTAGAGCCGGCCGATAAAGGCATCGAGCCGGCGGTCGGCGCCGCGCGCGGGTTCGAGCTCGGCGCGCAGCACCTCGGCGGCTTCGGGCGTGCGTTGCAGCGCGCGCAAAACATCGAGCGCCATGACATTGCCGGAGCCTTCCCAGATCGAATTGACCGGCATCTCGCGGTAAAGGCGCGGCATGATCGATTCCTCGACATAGCCGTTGCCGCCCAGCACTTCCATCGCCTCGCCGGCGAGCGCGATCGCGCGCTTGCAGACGAAGAACTTCGCCGCCGGCGTCATCAGGCGCCGGAACGCGTTCTCGGCCGGATCGCTCTCGCGGTCGAAGGCGCGCGCCATGCGCAGCGCCAATTGCATCGCCGCCTCGGATTCGATGGCGAGATCGGCCAAGAGCACCGTCATCGCCGGCTGATCGACCAGCGGCTTGCCGAACGCGCTGCGGTGCTTAGCGTGATGAATCGCCTGCGCCACCGCCTGGCGCATCAAGCCCGAGGAGCCGAGCACGCAATCGAGCCGCGTATAGGTCGCCATATCAATGAGCGTCGGGATGCCGCGGCCTTCCTCGCCGACGAGCCAGCCCAGCGCATTCTCGAACTCGACCTCGGAGGAAGCATTCGAACGATTGCCGAGCTTGTCCTTGAGGCGGCGCAGCCGCAGCGCGTTTTGCTTGCCCTCGGGGGTGAAGCGCGGCAGGAAAAAACAGGACGGCCCGGCCTCGGTCTGCGCCAGCACCAGAAACGCGTCGCACATCGGCGCCGACATGAACCATTTATGGCCGACGAGGCGATAGGGCTGGCCCGGCCCGCCATTGCCGGTGGGCGTGGCGCGGGTCTCGTTGGCCCTGAGATCGGAGCCGCCTTGCTTTTCGGTGAGGCCCATGCCCATCAGCGCGCCGGTCTTGTGAGCGGCGGGCAGGAAGCGTTTGTCGTAGCGGCGCGAATAGATTCGCGGCAGCCATTCGGCGGCGATGTCGGGCTGGTGCTTCAGCGCCGGCACCACGCCATAGGTCATGGTGATCGGGCATTGCACCCCGGCCTCGGCCTGCACCAGCAGCATGACCTTGGCGGCTCGCGCGACATGGGCCCCGGGCTTCGGCTCGGCCCAGGGGGCGGCGTGAACGCCGGCGCCGACGCCCAGCGCCATCAATTCATGCCAGGCAGGATGAAACTCGACGGTATCGAGCGTATCGCCGTAACGGTCATAGCCACGCAGGATCGGTGGATTGCGATTGGCGAGCGCGCCCCATTCGATGGTCTCGGCGCGGCCGAGCGCGCGGCCGAACTGAGACAGATCCTCATGCGCCCAAGCGGCGCCCTCGCGCGCCACCGCCTCCTGCAACGCGGTGTCGGCGCGATAGAGGTCGTAATCCTGCAACGGTGGCGGCTGATTGCGCACCCGATGGGTGGCGAAAGGGGCGGGTTCATCGGTCATGCGCGGGAGCTTACCCCACCACGCGCCCCCTCCCAACCCTTGCCGCAACGACAGAGGGAGACAGGCGACGGCCTTGCGGGTGGAGGCTGGCGCGGAGTAACAGCTTCGCATGCCTCTCCATCTCATCAAGCTCGCGGTCGGAGTGGATAGCGTCGCCGATCTGGCGCGCATCCAGAAGGCGCGAAAGCGCGAGCGGGGCCGCTACGGCTTCTTCACCCGCAACATGCCGAAACGGATCGAGGAATTGCTCGATGGCGGCTCGATCTATTGGGTGATCAAGGGCCAGATCCGGGTGCGCCAACGCCTCAAGAAGTTTCACCCGATGGCGGACGAAGAGGGCAGGGGCTACGTCATCGTCGAATACGCGCCGAAGGTTATTCCGACCGTGCCGCGCCGCATGCGGCCGTTCCAAGGCTGGCGCTATCTCACGCCCGAGGCGGCGCCCCGCGACTTGCCCAAGGGCGCCAGGGGCGACGACGAATTGCCGGATCAAATGGCCGAGGAATTGCGCGAGTTAGGGTTGCCATGAGGGGCCGGGAAGGCGGCGCGTAACGATGTATTTCGCCAGCGTGCTGCTGTTGATGTTGGTGTTGCCGGTCGGCTCGATCTATGCGGATCACGCCTATCTCCACGACACGGCCCCGCTGATCCCGCTGGTGGGCAAATGGTTCGTGTTCTGGAGCGCCGGCGTCAGACTGGTCCTGGCGGGGCTGCGGCAGTTCTTTCAGCCGCGCTTCACCTCGGAACAGATATTCGGCATCAAAAGCGACGAGGCACTCCCGATCGTCCGCGAGCTCGGCGTCGCGAATTTCGCCACGGGCGTCGTCGGCATTGCCTCATTGGCACAGCCCAGCTTCACCCTGCCGGTGGCGATCGCCGCCGCGATATTTTATGGCGTCGCCGGCATCCGCCATGCCGCCGAGGGCGGAAGAACCGGGAACGAGAATATCGCGATGGTCAGCGATCTGTTCGTCTTTCTGGTGCTCGCCGCATACGTCGCTGTCGTAACGATCGGTTGATCGGGCCCCGGGGCGCTGCCCACTATAAATGGGAAAAAGCCCATATCTCTGCCCACTCTCAACGTGGGAATTCAAGGCTTGACTCTTTTTTACGCCGGGCGTAATTCACGCGCCCGAACCGTCGCCCTCTTTCGCGCGACGGACGGAAGGGTAGCCTAGACCGTGACGACTGAATCGCTCCTCCGCGAAATCTCCGATTATTGCCGCCGTGTCGGCATGGCGGAATCGACCTTCGGTCGCCTCGCCGTCAATGACGGCAAGCTTGTCGGCCGGCTCCGCACCGGCGCGTCGGTCACGATCGATACCATGGAGCGAGTGCGTAATTTCATCGGACAGCCGGCCAAGAAATCGGGCCGGCGCGCGCGCGTGGGGACGGGCAATGGCGCGGCGCCTGTCCTCGCGGCCAAGAGCCGCGACCCCGTTCCGAGCGCCAGCGTCGCCCCGTCCAGCGGCACCGCGGAAAAGAATTTCCGCTTCTACGACAACCGCCAGAAATATCTCTCCTTCGTGAACACTTGCAGCGAGAAGCAGGTGGTGGCGTCGCGCGTCAGTCTCGAATTGGCGAACATTCATCCGCGGCCGCCGGCTGTCCGCGTCTTCGACGCGGGGATTGGCGATGGCACCGTGCTGACGCGGGTGATGCGCGCCATGCATCACCGCTATCCGGCGATGCCGTTCTATATCGTGGGCAAGGAAATCAGCCTCGAGGATGTGCGCCTGGCGCTGGAAAAAATGCCGGATCGGTTTTTCGAGCATCCGGCGACGATGCTGATCCTGACCAACATGTTCTATGCCGAGGCGCCGTGGCTCGCGCCCAATTCGGTGACCGCGGCCACCAGCCTGGTCTGGCACGAGGTCGCGCTCTCCGGCAGCACCGCGCATGAT
>JAATGI010000122.1 GCA_015654725.1 Rhodospirillales bacterium | reverse complement strand
TTCGGCGACCAGCGGATCGTCGAGCTGCAGGATCAGGCCGGCATCGACGGTGGCTTTGTATTCCTCGCGCATCGCATCGGCGCCGGCCATCAGGAACTCGTCGTCGTCCTTGTAATATTCGTTCGCCATGCGCACGGCGCTGCCGGGCGCGACCGAGGTCATGAAGCCTTCCGCGACACCGGCGGCCGAGAGCGCGGCCTTCATGTTGGCGATGTCGGCCTTGATGGCGTCGTGGCCGATATACGTCACCGGCCCGATGCAGACCGGAAGCTGAAACGGCTCCGGCCCCATATAGATGCCGGATTCGGGATCGGCGTAGGCGGCGCCGAATTTCTGCCAGTCGCGACGCTTGTCGAAGGTGGTCAACTCGAAGCCGCGCTTGCCCGCGCCGGCCGAGGCGATCTCCAGGCCCGGTCGGATGATCGGCGTCGTATCCGAAATCTGCAATCCGGTGAGCCGCTGGAACGCGTAGTTCCACCAGGCGCCGTAATTGATGCTGAAACTCATCGACTTGCCGAACTCGCCGTCGCCGGGGACATCGATGCCGATTTCCTTTTGCCGGCGCACCACCTCAACGGTGGCGGCGCGCAGCTTGTCCTGGAACGCCCGCTCATCGCCGCCTTTGCCCTCTTTGCGGGCGCGATTGGCGTCGAGCAGATCCTGCGGGCGCGGCAGGCTGCCGGCATGGCTGGTCAGAATATGAGTGCTGCTGTTTCGCATGCGTTTCCTCCCGAGCAGGGCGATTCGCTTTCGTCTTCGCGACCGCCTCGGCCGATAGTCTGCATCGGCGCGATGGCCCGGTCCATCGTCATCGGCTTTCCCGCGCGGATTCAATCGGGGACGATCATGCCCCAAGGCGAGGGACGGCGGACCCGGTCCTGGGATAAGGTCTTGCGTCGGTCGTTCAAATGATCGAGTAAGCTGGCCACGAGCGGTCGGTTCCCCATGAAGGAAAGTGGCGATGAAAGTGTTCGTGTTCGATCTCTTGCAATACGGCAAGAATCTCAACCATGTCGCGGTGAACGGGCATCTGCCGTTCCCGATGGAGAAAAAGCATTTCGAGCCCGCGGTCGCGGTCAAGACCTATGCCGAGCATCTCGACGCCTGGGTCGAGCTGGAGCGTTTGGGCTATGACGGCGTCGCCTTCAACGAGCACCATGCCACGCCCTATGGGCTGATGAATTCGCCCAACCTGCTGGCGGCCTCGATCGCGCAGCGGACGAAAAAGCTCAAGCTTTTGATGTACGGCAATCTCCTGCCGCTGCACGACCCGTTGCGCCTCGCCGAAGAGATCGCGATGCTCGATTGCCTGTCGGACGGCCGCATCATTTGCGGCGTGGCGCGGGGTGCCGCGCGCGAGTACCGCATTCTCGGCGTGCCGCTCGCCGAATCCCGCGCGCGCTTCGACGAATGTTTCGAGATCATGCGCCGCGCCTGGACCGAGGAGAGCTTTTCGTTTCAGGGCCGCTTCAATTCCTACCAGGATGTGGCGCTGTGGCCGCGCCCGGTGCAGCAACCTTATCCGCCGGTGTGGGTGCCGATTACCGGATCGAAGGATTCGATCGACTGGGCGGCGGCGAACGACGTTCCCATCACCCCCGGCATTCCCGGCCCCGCGCGCGAGGATACGATCCGGCATTATGCCGCCCAACTGGCCAAGCGCGGCAAGCGCATCGCGCCCGATCACCTCAACATCATGGTCAGTTCCTATATCGCCGACAGCAAGCAACAGGCGATCGAGGAATACGGCCCCTACGCGATTTATTTCCACAACACGCTGTTCAATTTCGACCATGTCCGGGCGGCGGAGTCGGGCGGCTATTACCAGAAGGGTTCGGAGGAGCATCTCCGCAGGGAGCTGCGCGCCGCGCATGACGACAGCATGCGGCTCAAGGATCAGACCATGGACGACATCCGGATGCAGGCCGAGGTCATGCCATGGGGCACGGCCGACGAGGTGGCGCGCCGCATCATCGCCGAGGCCGAGGCGACCGGCGCCGGCACGGTGCTGGTCAACATGAATCGCGGCGCCATGCCGCACCAGATGTTCCTGACCCAAATGCACCGCTTCGCCGAGCAAGTCCTGCCGCGGTTGCAGGCGCATGCCATCACCCGCGTGCCGCTCGCCGAGCCCAAGGCGGCATAGCGAAGGCCGGACGATGAAGTTTCCCAACACGCCGAACTATACCGGCCCGATGACGCCGGTCCGGATAGAGGCCGATGTCGCCGATCTCGAAGTCGAGGGCGAAGTCCCGGCCGACCTCGACGGCGCGTTTTATCGCGTCCAGCCCGATCCGCAACTCCCGCCGCGGCTCGCCGACGACATTTTTTTCAACGGCGACGGCATGATCGCGATGTTCCGTTTCAAGAACGGGCGGGTCGATGTCAAGCAGCGCTGGGTTCGGACCGACAAATGGAAGCTGGAGCGCGATGCCGGCCACGCCCTGTTCGGCGCCTACCGCAATCCGCTCGCCGACGATCCCAAGGTCAAGGGCCGCTATCGCGGCACCGCCAACACCAATATTTTCTTTCACGGCGGCCATTTGTTCGCCCTGAAAGAGGACAGCCCGCCCGTCGCCATGGACGCCAACACGCTCGAAACCATTGGCTATTGGGATTTCGCCGGCCAGGTGACGAGCCCGACCTTCACCGCGCATCCGAAGGTCGATCCGCGCAGCGGCGATATGTGCGCCTTCGGCTATGCCGCCAAGGGCCTCATCACCAAGGACATGGCCTATTACGAGATCGGCGCGGACGGGCGAAAGAAGCGGGAGGTTTGGTTCGAGATTCCCTATTACTGCATGATGCATGATTTCGGGCTGACCGAGGATTACGCCGTCTTTCACGTCGTGCCGATCGTCGGTTCCTGGGAGCGGCTCGAAGCCGGTCTGCCGCATTTCGGCTTCGATACCACCAAGGACGTGCATCTGGTGGTGCTGCCGCGCCGGGGCGACGCCAAGGACATCAAGATTTTCACCGCGCCCAATTGCTTCGCCTCGCATGTCATGAACGCCTTCAACGACGGCACCAAGATTCACTTCGACACGCCCGAAGCCAAGAACAACATGTTTCCGTTTTTTCCCGACCTGCATGGCGCGCCGTTCAATCCGGCCGAGGCGTCGCCGCGCATGACGCGCTGGACCGTCGATATGGCGTCCAACTCGGGCGGCTTCGAAAGCAAGCAAGCGCTCGCCGAATTCGTCGGCGAGTTTCCCCGCATCGACGATCGCTACACCAGTGCGCCCTACCGTCACGGCTGGCTCCTCGCCTTGGGCATGGGGCCGGGCGCGCGCGGCGCGCTCGGTCATGTCGATCACGGCACCGGCGCGGTGAAGAGCTGGCAGGCGGAACCGGGCCGAATGCTCCAAGAGCCGTGCTTCATCCCGAAATCGCGCGATGCCGGCGAGGGCGAGGGCTATATTGTCCAGATTCAGGCCCATGCCGATGACGGGTTGTCGGATCTGTTGCTGTTCGACGCCCGGCACATCGATG
>JAATGI010000434.1 GCA_015654725.1 Rhodospirillales bacterium | reverse complement strand
GCCTGCGTTCGCCCGATCCGAGAGAGATGGCGAAGATCGTACCCAACTATCTCGAGGCCTTACCGGATCGCCTTGTCGCGGTGAAAGGTTTCTCGCTCATGCGCCAAATCTTCGCGACCGAGCCGCTGAAATCGCGCATCGTTCGCGAACGGTTGCCCGGACCCGATTGCGTGACCGAGGACGACATTCTCGATCACGTGCGCAACACGGCGCAGTCGCAACATCATTGGGCCGGCTCCTGCAAGATGGGCAACGATCCGCTGGCGGTGGTGGACGATCAACTGCGTGTCCATGGCGTCGACGGGTTGCGCGTCATCGACGCGTCGGTCATGCCGACGATCTCCGCCGGCAACACCAACGCGCCCACGATCATGATCGGCGAAAAAGGCGCCGATCTGATCAAGGGCCGTGTCACGGCATAGAGAAACGTCTCTTAAGGGCGCCGTCGGCCGCTTCAGACGAAGCGAAAGCGCGCCCCACTGCTGTGCAAATAGACAAGCTCCGCGGTCGGGTCCCGAAAATGTCCGGTGAGCGGCGATGTATCCGTATCCTCGCTGCATATTCCGCCGTAACCGGCGGCAGCAGCTCCCCGTCGGACTTTCGCGGGTGGCACGAACGCGAAGAGGCGCCGCCGACGAAACGCCATGCTTGGCGCGGTCGATAGACAACTGCAGGATCGGCATCCTGGCCATTTAGGCAGATCGCGTGGGGTCATGGCGTTTTCGCGGAGGTTGCCGTAATTTTCGACCCTTCTTCGCCAAGGCGGGGTTGCCCGAAGAATGAACACCGAGCCTGCGAGAAAGTTGACGACAATCCTCGCGGCGGACGTCGCCGGTTACAGTCGACTGGACGGGGGACTTGCCGCGAACGGCGCCGAGGGCAAGAGCGCCGGGAGCTACGACGCCTTCATCTCCTATAATCACGCCCACGACTCGCAGGTCGCGGCTATTTTGCAATCCGCCGTGCAAAAACTCGGCAAGGCCTGGTACCAGCGGCGCGCGTTGCGGGTATTTCGCGACGATACGAGCCTGGCGGCGAGCCCGCATCTCTGGGGGGCGATCGAGCAGGCGTTGACCCAATCGCGCTATCTGATCCTCCTTGCCTCGCCTGAGTCAGCGGCATCCTTTTGGGTCGATCGGGAGCTTGCCTGGTGGCTCGCTCACAAGAGCGCCGACACCGTGCTCGTCGCGCTGACCGCGGGCGAGCTGAATTGGGACGAGACGGCGGGGGGCTTCCGCTCGCCGGACTCGGCGCCGCTACCGCCCTCGCTCAAGCAACGGCTGTCGGACGAGCCGCTCTGGATCGATCTTCGTTCCTATCGCGACGCCCGGGGCGATGCCAGATTCATCGACCTAGCGGCCGATTTCGCCGCGGCGATCCACGGCATCGCGAAGGAAGACCTGCTGTCGCGGGAGCTGCAGCAACACCGCCGCGCGCTCAGCCTCGCCTGGTCGGCGATCGCGGCGCTCGCGCTGCTGCTCGTCGCCGCCGGTTGGGAATGGCGCGTCGCGGTCAGCGAGACGAAGCAGGCGGCAACCCAACGCAACAACCTGGTCGCGGAGTTGGCCACCGGCGAGCTGTCCCAGGGCGACAACGACGGCGCGATTCGCCTGGCCGCTCACGCCGCGCGCCTCGAATTCGCGCTCGACAAGGACGCGGTCGCGACCTCGATCCCGGCGGCGGTGCTCGCCAAAATCGTCAGCCAGACGCATTGGCGCGTGGTGCTTGGCGGGCATGAAAAAATCGTCCGCTCGGCGGCGTTCAGCCCGGATGGGAAACGCCTCGTCACCGCCTCCGAAGATAGGACGGCGCGTATCTGGGATGCCGCCAGCGGCAAGGAGCAAGGCGTCTTGCGCGGCCATGAGGATACGGTCACCTCGGCCGCGTTCAGCCCCGACGGAGCGCATATCGTCACGGCTTCCGCCGATAAGACGGTGCGCATCTGGGATGCCGCTACACTCGCGCAAATCATCGTGTTGAGCGGCCATGACGCGCCGGTGGCGAGTGCCGTCTACAGCCCCGACGGCGCGCGCGTCGTCAGCGCGTCCGACGACGCCACCGCCATCATTTGGGATGCCGGGACCGGCCGGCGGATCGCCACGCTCAAGGGACACGAACTCGGCGTGAATTCCGCGGTCTTCAGTCCCGACGGGCAGCGAGCGCTGACCGCGTCCGCGGACGCCACCATCCGCATCTGGGACGCCGCCACCGGCAAGCAGTTGTCCTCATGGCAGGAAGCCGGCAATCCCGTATTCTCGGCGCTCTTCGACACAGACGGCAAGCGCTTGGTCGCGGTCATGGGCGACAATACGGTGCGCGTGTTGGATGCCGCGACCGGCAATCGGCTGGCGCTGCTGCAGGGCGGCGACGATGCGATCAGCACGGCCGCGTTCAGCCCTGACGGTAAGAGCATCGTCACCGCAGGGTCGGACGGGACGGCGCAAACCTGGGACGCCGCGCTAACCAGGAAACTCGTCGTCTTCCATGGGCACGAAGGCGCTGTCGGATGGGCGGCGTTCAGCCCGGATGGCACGCAGGTTGTCACCGCCTCGGCGGATACGACCGCTCGTGTTTGGGATGCGCGGGAGGAGGCGGTCGGCGTCGTTCTGGCCGGACACGAAGGCAATGTCCGCGCGGTCGCCTTCAGCCCTGACGGCGAGCGTGTCGCGACCGCGTCGCTGGACAAGACCGCGCGGGTGTGGGACGCGGCGACGGGCAAGGCGTTGCTGACGCTGATCGGGCATGACGGCGGCCTCGATTGGGTCGAATTCAGCCGCGACGGCGCCTTCATCGTGACCGCCTCGCTCGACGGTACGGCGCGGGTTTGGGATGCCGTCAGCGGCCGGGGGATCGCCGCGTTGCGCGGCCACCAGGGCTTTGTCTATTCGGCGGCGTTCAGTCCCGACGGCAAGCGCGTCGTGACCGCCTCGGCCGACCGCACGGCGCGCGTCTGGGATGCCGCGAGCGGGAAGGAAATCCTCGAACTGCGCGGCCATACCAACACGGTGTTCGCCGCCGCGTTCAGCCCCGACGGCGCGCGCATCGTCACCGGCTCGTCGGATTTGACCGTGCGCATTTGGGATGCAACGAGCGGGCAACAGATCGCCACGCTGCATGGCGACGCTCAAACGGGCGCCAATTTCATCCAACGCATCAACTCGGTCGCCTATAGCCCGGACGGCGAGAACATTCTGACGACCTCCACGGATCGCACGGCGCGCATCTGGGATGTCGCGACCGGGCAGGAGAAGGCGGTCTTCAATCACGCCATCGAGATCAAGAATGCCGTCTACAGCCCCGACGGGCGGCGTATCGCGACGATCGCCGCCGATGGCGGGCTGCGCATCTGGGATGTCGCGACGCAGCGCGAGGTCGCGGTGCTGACCAACGGCGTCGAACTCAATGCGGAAGCTTTCAGCCCCGACGGCACGCGAATCGCCATCGCCAAGGCCGATGAGGCCGCGCTTGTCGTGGACATCCGCTTCGCCACGATGATGCCAGGCGACCTGCTCGACGAGGTTTGCGGCCGGCGCCTCGGCCCGCTCTCGCATTTGAGCCGGGATGAAATGAACTTCGCTGGCTACCCCGGAAGCGCGCCGCTGATCGACGTTTGCGGTCCCGCGAAATAGCCGGCTACTGCAAGTACGGGGCTAGAAACGTGCGCGCCTGGACGTAAGAGTCCTGCGTCGCCGCGGCGTTGTATTCGACATGGTGGCCAAAATAGACCACCGGGCGCCCGGCCCTGTCATAGCCGTGATAGGCGCCGGGGTAGATCGTAATCTTGACCAACGCCGCATTCTCCGGCGCGCTCGCCAGATCGGAGCAGCGCGACGCGACATTCCAGTCGTCGAGCGCTCCGGCAAGGATCAACAACGGCATCTTCACCGGCACGCGACCCTGATTCTCGCAATTGGGCGTAATCGCAACCGCCGCCTGCAGCTTGACGCCGTGCGCTTCCAGCAGGGCCTGTCCGTCATTGACTGTCTTGATGTCCCGCGACACGTACCAGACGAGGCTGTTGCTACCGAGCGAGCGGCCGAGCACGGCAACCTTGTTGGGCCTGACGTCGGGCCGCCCGGCGATCGCGAGGGCGGCGCGGAAGACGTCGCGCGCGGTCTCGGAAATCATCGTCTTCATCATGCTGAGACTGCCGCAGATGTTACCCAATCCGCGGGACTCGGTGCTGCTCACCCGTAACGTCGCGTAGCCCCACGAATGCAGTTGGTTTGCCCACGCATTGAGCCCTACATCCAGCTCGGCCGAGCAGCCGGGCAGCAGGATGACGACCGCGAAAGGGCCGGCGCCCTGCGGTTTCTCAAAATCGAGGGTAAGCTCGATCTGCTTATCCTGCCACGCGATCGGAACGTTAATGAGCTCCGCGCGCGCGACATGTGAACAGGCGACACCGGCGAGCAGCATGATGAATGCTCGTCCGATCTTTCCCGCGAAGCTCATGAGTCACCTCACGAAAAACTGCGGTACCACATACGATGTGAGCTGTCACGCAAGGTCCGATGCTCTTTCGCGACGGTTTGGGGAAGCGGCGGCCGGCGCCGCGTCGCGATCGCGTCCCGGGCATGCGAAATTTATCCGCGCGACGAGAACTGAGTGGCTGGGGGACTAGGATTCGAACCTAGACTGGCGGAGTCAGAGTCCGCTGTTCCTTGTTTTCCCACATACGCTCAAATATTCTGAAACGCGAAAAAACAAGGAGTTACGGGTCTCTTCCTCGATTGGTGCTCGTTCAAAATCTTCCCATAATTGCCTCCCCGTGCTTACATAGTGCTTACATGGATGTCGCAAGGTAAGTCTCCATGGACGCGGTGCACATTACAAAGCGGGTTGTCGACTCGGCAAGCGGGGCCTCGACGCAAACCTTCATCTGGGACGATGCTGTTCGCGGTTTCGGACTGCGCATTACCCCTGCGGGAATCAAATCATATGTCCTTCAGTACCGGTTCGTAGGGGGCAGAGGAGGGCCTTCACGACGGTATACTATCGGGAAACACGGATCGCCTTGGACCGCTGAAACCGCCCGGAAGGAAGCGGAGCGACTTCTGAGGGAAGTAAGAGCCGGACGAGATCCCGCGATGCTCAAGATCGCTAAGCGAATCGCGCCGACGATCGACGATCTTTGCGATGTTTATCTCGCGGAAGGGACCGTCGGCAAAAAGGCTTCGACGTTGCGTGTCGATAAAGGACGGATCGAACGGCATATTCGTCCGCTCCTGGGACGAAAGCGCGTCGAAGAACTGACGCGCGGGGACGTCGAGCGCTTTCTGTTGGATGTGCAGGAAGGCAAGACGGCCATCCCACGGCCGGAGAATCCCGAGGAGCGCAAACCGGGTAGTCTTCCAAAAGGGGGACCAGGAGTCGGCGCCCAGTGTGTGATCCTGCTTGGCACCGTGCTTTCATTCGCTGTGCGCCGCGGCATGCGCTACGACAACCCAGCTCACGGAATCAAAAAACCAAAACCACGCAAAATGGAACGGTTTCTCTCCGTGGCGGAGATGGGTCACCTCGCCAACGCGCTCACGGAATACGAAAGTGCGGGAGGCAATCCGCATATTTGCGCGGCGTTGCGGCTACTACTCCTGACCGGATGTCGGAAAGGCGAGCTACTCTCGCTGAGGTGGGAAAATGTCGATTTTACAAGGTCTTCGATCTTCCTTCCTGATAGCAAAACGGGTCGCAAGGTCGTCTACTTGAGCGCCCCTGCGGTCCGGGTGTTGTCCTTAATTCCGCGAGTAGATGGCAATCCGTACGTTATCATTGGATCGATTGGTGGTTCGTACCTGGTGAACATCGATAAAGTCTGGCGGCATGTTCGGGAGGCTGCTCACTTGCCAGACGTGAGGTTGCACGATCTGCGCCATTCGTTCGCGTCCGTTGCTGTAGCCAATGGATTATCTCTACCAATCATCGGTGCGCTTCTCGGCCACAAAGAGGCGAGCACGACTGCTCGATATGCGCATCTTTCGGCTGATCCTCTCCGAGCGGCCAACGAAATCATAGCTTCGCAGATTGCAGTCGCGATGCAGCCTTCGCAGCGACGAGCGAAGCGACAAATGGCGAAGGCGGCTGAGCGACATCGAGCTTAACAGCCTAAATCCGATTTGGGGATAATTGGCGGTGTGGAAGAGCCGAACAGGTTTCGGTGACCGAATTCCCCTAGCGTAGCCAGGCGATCAGGATGGTGACTAATATGACGGCGAGCATCGGCATGGCGGAAGCCTGCACGCGGATCGGTGGCGGCATCGATGACGGCGAGCGCTATCGCGGTTGCTCAATCCTGCAATTATGGCCACACCGACCCCGCGCCCGCAGATCGATCGCGGATTCGCTGCGCAAGGGGGGCAGGAATTCCATGGTTGACGGCCGCTGCGCGTTCGGATCGGAGCGCTAGGCCGTCGATGCGGGTACGGTCACTGCGGCGCCACAGCGCGTGCAATGCTGGGTATGCGCGGATTTTTCCCTCGCTTCCTGCGCCTGGCATTCCGGACAGATGACGATATGGGCGGCGGAGACCTCATTGGCGAGGAATCGCCGGTGGGTGATCAAGAGCCAACCCAGCGTGACAACCGGTGTCAGGAAAATCGAAAGCAGAAAGAAGCCGAAAAAGCCCAGGTACCGGCGGTATCCGACGATGCCGATGAGAAGACAAAAGATAAGGTAGAGAACGATCAGCATGGTCACCATCCAAATCAACGAGCCTACTGCGACGGAACCTGGCTCGAATAAAAGAGCAGGACAAAGGGCGACAGCCGACGCCCAAGAACGGCCGGCCCCGCTATTTTGCGGGCTGACGCTCCCGGAACTTACCTTGGGCTGGGGGAAGCGGCTCGCCGCGCAAGAAAATCCGCTCGTACAAATCCTCTCCGTGACTCGTTTCCAAGGGCGCGCCGGGAATGATCTTGAAGGTGCGATTGCCGTCGGTTTGCCGTTCCGCCCGGAGAAACAGCGTGTTGGTCAGGTTGCGCTCGTGAAAGGCGCGGGCGAATTCATAGAGATGGGTGACGAAGAAAATCTTGACCCGACTTTCGAGCAAGGCGCGGACGATCTGCCCGGCGATTTCGGCGCCTTCCCGTTCGTTGGTCGCGGCGAAGGATTCGTTGAACAACAGCATGGAGTTGGGCGCGATTTGGTCCACGACGGCACTCATCCGTTCGAGCTCTTCGTCGAACTTGCCGCTTTTCATGGTTGTGTCCTCTTCGCGCTTGTAATGCGTGAGAACCCGCGCGCAGACATTTGAGCAACACGATTCCGCCGCCACGAACATGCCGCCTTGCATCATCAAT
Source organism: Rhodospirillales bacterium (assembly GCA_015654725.1). Lineage (GTDB taxonomy): Bacteria > Pseudomonadota > Alphaproteobacteria > ATCC43930 > CGMCC-115725 > JAATGI01. Next base: position 6,095 of record JAATGI010000434.1, on the reverse strand, counting down.
TGTGCCAGGCCGATGGCGCGCAGAAAGGTCGATTTGCCGCCTTGGTTGGGGCCGGTGACGATCACCAGCGCCTTGCCGTCGGCCGCGACATCGTTGCTCACGACGGCGGTGCCGAGGGTCAGGGCGAGACAGGCATCGTAGAGCTTGCGGCAGGAATGCCGGCGTTCGCTCCCGGCCGCGGGCACGGGGAAAGAAACCGGCATGCCCTTCTCGTCGAGTTGCCGATGCAGATTGAGGCAGCCGATATGGAAGCCCAACTCGATCCGCAGCATGCGGAAAAAATCGAGGATGTGGTCGGTGGATTGCGCCAGCGCGTTGGCGACCTGATTGACGCCGCGATCCCGCAAGTCCGACAGCAGCCGGGCGCCGCTTTCGTCGCGCGGATGGACATGAATCGTGAAGGGCCCGCCCCGTCGCGGCAGCAGCCGCATCAACCAGCCTCGCGACTGCTCGCGCGGCCGGCGCAGGACATGGTTCACGCCATTGTTGCCCGGCCCCAGCTCGGCGCTGATCATGACGCCATCACGGAATTTGAGCCGCCTCAGATGCTCTTCGATCGCGGCGAAATAGCCATCGTCGAGTTCCCGCCGCAGCATCGCGAACAGCGTCGTGAACCCCTCGGACTCGAATTTATCGGCATGGTCCTCGGCGATGCGGCGCAGCCTTTTGAGCATGGTGACGAACATCTGCAGGACATCGACCGCCCGGTTCAGGATAGCGCCGGGATAGCGATGGAAAATGCCCCAATAATTCTTGCGCTCGTTGCCGATCGCATCGACCACGAGAGCGTACATCTCCGCGACGATGGCGGGGTTCTTAAGGCAGTCGCGAAGAATGGCCTGGCGATAACGGATGGCGTCGAGATCGTCCATGCCCGCGAGGATGGTTTTCTTCGCCACGTCCAACAGGAATTCGTCGCCCCGTGCCATGGCGCCGAACAGCGTGGTCAATTCCAAATCCTGGATCAGCGCGTCGGCATGCGGCGGCAAGGGCGCGTCGAGGTCGAAATCGCGATCGCGGTAAAGGAGATAGGCCTTCATGACGGCAGCCGTTCGCGCAGGCGCGCATAGGTGAGCCGGTGCTTTTCCGCGATCGCCAGCGCGTAGGCGAGGCCGTCGGCGGGCCGCCGCGCGATTTTGTAGGTGCGCACCGCCGGATTGTCGGGATAGACGCCGCTGACCATGCTGACCGTCTTTTCGTTCAGCGCCGCCAGTTCGTCGATGAAGGTGACGCACACGCAGAGCGCGTCGAGCGCCGCGATCCGGCCGAGAATTTCGCGACCCAGAAACATCGCGTCGCTCAGCGTCGTCGAGGTAAAAATCTCGTTCATGACGACGATGCTGTCCGGGGTCGCCGCGCGCAGCACCTCATGGATGCGTACCAGGTCGTCCTCGAGCTTGCCGCGCAAGGTCGTGATGTCTTCCTCGCGCTCGAAATGGGTGAAGAGTTTATCGAACAGGAAAAGCCGTGCCTCGCGCCCCGGCACCGGGAAACCGATGCTGGCGAGATAATGCATCTGGCCGAAGGCACGGGCGAATGTGGTCTTGCCGCCTTGGTTCGGACCCGACACCACGAGGATGCGTTCGGCGCCCACGAGCTCGAAATCGTTGCACACCACGGTCGCTTTCTGGCCGACCAGCCGATGCGCGAGGGCCACGTCGAAACCGTCGCGGCTGAAAATCGCCTTGCCATCCTCGGAAATTTTCGGATAGCAGATAGCGAGGCCCGCGCGCTTCAACGGCTCGTAATATTCCAGGGCCGCGATATAGAATTGAATCTCGCGGTCGAAAACCCCGATCGCCTCGTCAAGATAATCCTGGTAGTCGGCGAAAAAGCGGTCGAGCGCGGAAAATTCCGCTGGATAAAGCGCCGCGAGATGCTCGTGAATTTTCGCCTCGATATGGCTGATATCGAGCGAGTCGGGATATTTGACGCGATAATCCTTGGCGTCGCCTTGCTTGAATTTCTCGAACGTCGCCAGCACCTCGGCGCCGTAATCCGCCTCGGCTTCGAATTTCCGAACGGTGATGCTCAGATCCTTCAGCACCAGATTATAGGTGACGCGCGACAAATCCGCTTGTTGCTTCGCGATTTGCTTCCGTAGCACGATGAAACGGCTGCTGCCAGTATAGGAAGTCAGACAGGCATGGAAAGCCAAGAGGCCTTGCGATTGGAGCGGTGCTGCGGCGAGGTCGCGCGCGAGCTGCTCGACGGCGCCACAATAAGTTTCCACCGTCTCGAGGAACCAGCGCTCCTTCTGGTATCGGTAGGACAGCTTCTCCGTGCTGGCCAAATGCCCTCGCATCTCGCGCATGCGCCGGGTGAAGGATTTGACGGCTTCGAACAACGCCGGATGTTCGAGATCGCGCAAAACGTCCTGCCGATAGGCGATGGCACCCGCGCGTTTCAACGGCGCATGAAAGAACGATTTCAGCCCGTATTCAGCCCGGCCCGCCACGAGCGTCTCGACGATCTGATCGAGATTGAGATCGTGGAAGCAGGCGGGCGCCGCGCTCTCTTCCGCGTAAGGGCGGTCCTCAGCGCGCTCGAACAGGACGCTGGGAAGGGCAGTGGCGGCGAACGGGGCGGGCATGTTTGTGTGCGCCGCCGGCGCCGTGTCGCCGTGGCCGCGCAACGGCGTCTTGTCCATTGTGGCGGGCCGCGCCGAGGGACTCATGCTTCGATCCTCGCGCCGAAGCGCGCATGAGCGAGACTGCTCCGGGCGGCCTCGAATTGCACGACGCCGGAGCGCAGGCGGTCGAGTTCCGGCGCGACTTGGTTCGACCCGCCCTGCTTGAGCGCGCGCGCGTTCCGGATCGCCGCCCGGGTTGCTTCGATTGCCTCGTCCAAACGCCCTTCCAATTGGCTCGCCGCGCGGGCGAAGGTCTCGTCGAGGCCGCGCACGATCGACCAACGCAGATTCTCGACATTGCGCACGGCGAGTTCATCGACCTGCCGCTCGATCCGCGCCTGGCGGCGCTTTCGGCGCGGGCCGGCCGGCAGGAGGCGATCGACCGTCCCGCCCAAATGGGGAATCAGCCCCGCTTCCCAGCGCTCGCTCACCCAGTAAGGTTCGGGCGCGTGATGGAAAGGCTCATCGGTCGCAGCGGCGGATAACGGAATCTCGAACAGCGCTGCCCCGATCTCGCGCACGGCGGCGACCAGCTCCTGGTCCCGCCGGCGATGGACATCGATAACGTCGTCGGCGCGGCGAACAAACGAGTCGCGGGTGTCTTCGTAGGCGCGATCGAAGAATTCGGCGGTTGCCGCCGCGACGGCATCCGGGTCGAGAACGTCGCGCGAAAATAGCGGGGCCGCGGCCGCGACGATGCGGTCGCGTGCGTCGCGCCGCAGATCGGCCGCGCGGGCCTCGAGTTCCTCGCCGATCCGGCGGCGTTCGCCCATCAGCATGTCCCGCGTTGCGCTGCGCTGCGCGCCGATCGCGCGAAGCTGGCCCTCGAACGACTTGGCGCGCTCATCGAGCGTTTCGAGCGGCAATTCGAGCGCGCGAATGCGCATGGCCAGATCGGTCAGGGCTTCCCCGACGATATCCATCGCTTTGCGCCCGGCAGCGTCCCTCAGCGTCGCTATTTTGTCCTTGGCCAGATTGCGCACGAGGTGGTCCTCGATTTGCCCGATCCCGCTCTCGCGAAGCACGCTCGGATTGAGGCCTTGCTTCGCCGCCAGGCCGAAGCGCGCCGAGACGCGGAAAATCGGCTCATCGGCCGCGATCAGCGCGTCTTTTTCCAGCACGTCGCGCAGAAACCTTTCGGCGGCTTCCCGTTCCTCCGCCGGCACGTAGTCGAATTTGTTGAGGACGAAAAAAATCCGCGCGGCATGCGGTTTGATGAGCCGAAGATAGTCGATTTCCGCCGCCGTGATTGGCGGGTCGACGGACACCACGAACAGCGCCGCGTCGCATTCGGGAAGCACCCGCAGCGCCGCGTCGGTATTGTGACGCAGGGTCGAGCCGATGCCGGGCGTGTCGATGAGAACGATGCCGTTTTGCAAAAACGGCGCCGGATACGAAATCCACACCCGCGACACCTTGAGGCGATTTTCCGGATTGGCGTTCTCGGCGACGTACCGGAACACGATATCGCGCGTTGCCTCGGGGTCGGGCGGGTGGAATTCCTCGGCCCGCCCGCCTTCGAACGAGACGCGCACCAAGGGATGGGTGCCCCAGGCGATATAGGTCGGGATCGCGGTGATCGGCACCACGCCGGTGGGCAAGAGCGGCGCGCCCAAGAGCGCGTTCAAGAAGCTGCTCTTGCCACGCTTGAACTGGCCTAGAACCGCAAGCTGAAGCCGTCCGCTCAGAAGCCGGGCCTGCAAGTTCTCCAGGCGGGCCAAGAGTGGTGCCCCTGCTGCCAGATAGGGCGACATCGCTCCGTGCAGCTGCGTCAACGCCGTCGACAGCGCGTCGTTCGCCGGTGCCTCGTCGAGGTCGCGCAGGGCCATCACGCGGTCACGCCGCAAATGGGGGCAATAGATCGGAACGGGTCCATGACCATCTCCGCGAGCAAACGCGCCACTCACCGGAGCGGCGTCGGACTCATGCCACGCGAAGGGTGCGGATTGGCTTTCAGCTCAAGTCCTACCGCAACCGTCGCGCGGTAGGAGTCATCAGCCTAGAAGGCGATTTCGGGGGACCCCATCCCCATCAAAGTAAAAATAGGCCTTCGAGCGGCGCGTTTCAACAGGGACGAAGCGAAGCTTGCTAGATTCTCGAACGCGATGCGAGATCAAAATGAGGGAACGCCAACAGTCGGCGGCGGCGCCAGCGATCGCTTTGCCTTTTTACGATGTGCAACGCACACGGCACTTGTTCAATCAAACGCTGAATCGTGTCCCCAACGAAGAAGGCTTCGATCCATGAACGATTGATCGATCCGATGATCAATAGGTCAATTTGATTCGCAGTAACGAAATCCACCACGCGTTCGACGAAGCGTCCGATAACCACATGAGAAAAGAACTGAATCTTTGCGTCCTGAGTACGGCGCTGGACAGAAGCAATGATAAAGGCAGCTTGGCGGCCAGCTTCTCTCTTCTCTGCCGTAACTTCAGCGATAGTCACGGGGAAGCGCGACAGTTCTTCGACGAATAACATATGCAACTCGGCCCCTAGAAGCCGGGCGAGTGTCAGGGACGGCTCAAGTGCGCCATCGGCGTCCAGGGAACCCCGGTTCGCAATTAGGATTCTTCTATACATCGGATGAAGTTTCGATACAAAGCCAACAGCAATCCTGTCCGCCGGAGGACATCCCCCCAAGCGGTACAAAATGCGCGGCCGAGACTTCAAATTGAGCCACCATCAGAACCCCTACAGCCGCTAGGTGCAGTAGGAGTCATCAGCCAAATTCGGCGGTTTTGGGGAACTCCATCCCCATCCTTTTTCGACGCACGAATACTCCACGCAATCCCTGGCTTTGGCTCTCCGTGCAATTCGAAAAATGCTTGTGTCCCAACAATTGCGGATGGTAACAAGATGGTGGGAATGGAGTCTCCCTGAAAAGCGAATTTTGCTGATGACTCCTACTGCGTGTCGAAATCGCGGTGGGAGATGTGCAAACCCGCCGTTGAAGCGGGTTTTTTTGTGTCCAAGCAGCGCATTGAGCCTGGGAACGCAATGAATCAATTGCATCCGCCGTCGCTCTGGTTCTGGAGACTTAAGCAACGTGACAGCTGTTTCGGATTCGAGCGGGCGAGCCCGCGGCGCCCTTCGGTTCGTTCTTCTCATCGGCGTCCTGAGTTTTTTCGCCGACTTCACCTATGAGGGATCGCGCAGCATCATCGGTCCTTACCTCGCGGCCTTGGGGGCGAGCGCGACGATTGTCGGCATCGTCACCGGCTTTGGCGAATTGCTGGGCTATGGCCTCAGGCTGGTATCAGGGCGGCTCGCGGAATCGACCGGCAGATATTGGCCGATTACCATTTTCGGCTATGTCGTGCAGATGGCATCGGTGCCGGCCTTGGCCTTGACGGGAAATTGGCCGGCAGCGGCGGTGTTGATCGTTCTCGAGCGGGTCGGCAAGGCAATCCGCAACCCGCCGCGCGACGTCATGCTCTCTCACGCCGCGAAGCAGATCGGC
>JAATGI010000249.1 GCA_015654725.1 Rhodospirillales bacterium | reverse complement strand
GCGCCCGGTCGCCACCTCGCTGTTGATGGCGGCGATCCTGTTGTCGGGCGCGATCGCCTTCACCTTTCTGCCGCTGTCCGCTTTGCCCGAGGTCGATTACCCGACCATCGAGGTGCAGACGCTTTATCCCGGCGCCAGCCCGGAAGTGATGACCACCTCGGTCACGGCACCGCTCGAGGAGCAATTCGGGCAGATGCCGAGCCTGGCGCAGATGTCGTCATCGAGTTCGGGCGGCGCCTCGGTCATTACCCTGCAATTCACGCTCGATCTCAGCATCGATATCGCCGAGCAGGAGGTCCAAGCCGCGATCAACGCCGCCGGCAATTTGCTGCCGGCGGATCTGCCGGCACCGCCGATCTACGCCAAGGTCAATCCCGCCGACGCGCCGGTGCTGACGCTGGCGGTGACCTCGAAGACGCTGCTGCTGACGCAGGGCGAGGACCTGACCGACACCCGGCTGGCGCAGAAAATCTCGCAGCTGCCGGGCGTCCGCCGCGTCAGTTTGAGCGGCGGCCAACGCCCGGCCGTGCGGATTCAGGCCGATCCGCGCGCCCTCGCCGCCCACGGACTCAATATCGACGATTTGCGCACCACCATTTCGAACGCGACCGTCGACGGCCCCAAGGGCAATTTCGACGGGCCGACCCGCGCCTACACCATCAACGCCAACGATCAGCTGAGCCAAGCCTCGGACTTCAGCAAGATCGTGGTCGCTTACGAGAACGGCGCGCCGGTGATGCTCAGTGACGTCGCCAAAGTGGTGGACGGCGCGGAAAACACCAAGCTCGGCGCGTGGGTCGATACCACGCCGGCGATCATCGTCAATATTCAGCGCCAGCCCGGCGCCAACGTGATCGCGGTGGTGGACGGCATCAAGCAGTTGCTGCCGACCCTGACCGCGTCGCTGCCGACGGGGATCGATGTCGCCGTCGTCACCGACCGCACTATCACGATTCGCGCCTCCGTCGCCGATGTCGAGTTCGAATTGGCGCTCGCGGTCGCGCTCGTGGTGATGGTGATGTTCCTGTTCTTGCGCAGCGTCCGCGCCACCATCATCCCGAGCCTTTCGGTGCCGCTGTCGCTCGTCGGCACGTTCGGCGCCATGTATCTCCTGGGTTTCAGCCTCGACAATCTGTCGCTGATGGCGCTGACCATCGCGTCGGGCTTCGTCGTCGACGACGCGATCGTGATGATCGAGAATATTTCGCGCTACATCGAGGAGGGCGAGCCGCCGCTGCAAGCCGCGCTCAAGGGCGCCGAGCAGATCGGCTTCACCATCATCTCGCTGACCATCTCGCTGATCGCGGTGTTGATTCCGCTCTTGTTCATGGGCGACGTCGTCGGCCGGTTGTTCCGCGAATTCGCGATCACCCTCGCCGTCACCATCGTGATTTCGGCGGTGGTATCGCTGACGCTAGTGCCGATGCTATGCGCCAAGCTGTTGCGGCACGTGCCCGAGGAAGAGCTGGGCCTGGTCGCCCGGAAATCGAAACAATGGTTCCAGGCCGGGATCGATTTCTACGGTCGCCGCCTCAATTGGGCGCTGGACCATCAATTTCTGGTCATGGCGGTGTTCGTGGCGACGCTGGCCGTGACGGCACTGCTCTATGTCGTCATTCCGAAAGGTTTCTTCCCGGTCCAGGACACCGGCCTGATTCAGGGCGTCTCCGAGGCCGACCAGACCATTTCCTACGCGGCGATGGCGGCGCGCCAGGAAGCCTTGGCCGAAATCGTGCTCAAGAATCCCGACGTCGCGAGCCTGACCTCGTTCATCGGCGTGGACGGCACCAACACCACCCTCAATAGCGGCCGGTTTCTCATCAATTTGAAGCCCAGGGACGAACGGAGCAGGAGCGCTAGCGACGTCATCCGCCGGCTCAACCGCGCGACCGAGAATATCGCGGGCATTCGGCTCTATATGCAGCCGGTTCAAGACCTGACCATCGATTCGACCATCTCCAAGACGCAATACCAATTCGTGCTCGAGGACGCCGACGCCACCGAGCTCGCCAGTTGGGCGCCACGCATCGTCAGCGCGCTGCGGCAGATTCCCGAGCTCGAGGATGTCGCGAGCAACGCCGAGAATAACGGGCTGTCCGCTTACATCACGGTCGATCGCAATACCGCCGCGCGCTTCGGCATCACCATGGCGACGATCGACAACGCGCTCTACGATGCCTATGGCCAGCGCATCGTCACGACCATTTTTACCCAGAGCAACCAGTACCGCGTCATCCTCGAAGCCCTGCCCGATTTGCAGAAGACGTTGACCTCGCTCAACGCGATCTATCTGCCGTCGTCGACGGCGGGCGGCGGCTCGAACGGCCTCGGCCAGGTGCCGCTATCCTCGATCGCGCATATCGCCGAGCAGGTCTCGCCCCTGGAGATCGACCATCTCGGGCAATTTCCCGCCGTCACGGTTTCCTTCAACGTCGCCTCCGGCGCGTCGCTGGGCGCGGCGGTGAGCGCGATCCAGCAGGCCGAGCGCGATCTCGGCCTGCCGCGAAGCCTCCTCACCAGCTTCCAAGGCGCCGCCCTCGCCTTCGAGGCCTCGCTCAGCAACGAATTGCTGCTGATCCTGGCCGCGATCGTGACGATGTACATCATTCTGGGCGTGCTCTATGAGAGCTTCATCCATCCGATCACGATCCTGTCGACGCTGCCCTCGGCGGGCGTCGGCGCGCTGCTCGCCTTGATGATCGACGGCAGCGATCTCGACATCGTCGCGATCATCGGCATCATTCTGTTGATCGGCATCGTCAAGAAGAACGCGATCATGATGATCGACTTC
>JAATGI010000120.1 GCA_015654725.1 Rhodospirillales bacterium | reverse complement strand
GCGACGTGATTCCGCAGGTGTTGGGAGCGGTGAAGGAGCGCCGGCCCGCCGACGCCAAGTCCTATGTCTTTCCCGACAAATGCCCGATCTGCCACAGCCTCGCGGTGCGCGAGCCAGGCCAGGCGGCGCGGCGCTGCACTGGCGGCCTGATCTGCGCGGCGCAAGCGGTCGAGCGGCTGCGCCATTTCGTGTCGCGCGACGCCTTCGATATCGAGGGCCTCGGCGACAAGCATATCGCGGAGTTCTGGGAGGAAAAACTGATCCGCGCGCCGGTCGATATTTTCCGGCTCGATTTCGCCAAAATCGCGGACCGCGAGGGCTGGGGCGAGTTGAGCGCGCAGAATCTGCGGCGTGCCATCGACAGCCGGCGCAAGATTTCACTCGACCGTTTCATCCTGGCGCTCGGCATTCCGCAAATCGGCCAGGCCACGGCCAAGCTCCTGGCGCGGCATTATCGCGGCTTCGCGCGCTGGCGCGAGGCCATGACCGCGGCCAACGACCGCGACGGCGAAGCCTGGGCCGAGCTCAACAATATTCACGGCATCGGTGAGGACACCGCGGCCGATCTTGTCGGCTTCTTCGCCGAAAACCATAATCGGAAGATTCTCGACGATCTCATCGCCGAGATCGCGATCGAGGATTACGTATCGAGTACCGGCGCGTCCTCGCCGCTTTCCGGCAAGACCATCGTGTTCACCGGCTCGCTCGAGGCGATGTCGCGTTCGGAAGCCAAGGCGCGCGCCGAATCGCTCGGCGCCAATGTCGCGGGCAGCGTGTCGAGGAAAACCGATTATGTCGTGGTCGGCGCCGATGCCGGCTCGAAGGGGGCCAAGGCCGCGGAACTCGGCGTCACGGTCTTGAGCGAAGCGGAATGGCTTAAACTGGCCGGCCGATAGCCCGCGTCATTCCTTGCAGAATTTGTAGTCGTCGCGGCGCTGGTCGAGCTGCTGCTCGACATAATGCTGGAAGCCCTCGCCCACGAGCTGGTCGGCGGTGGCGAGAAACTGCACCGCGACGGCGCAGACCTGGCCGATATCCTGGGCCCCGGTCCGCAGCGCGGATTCGTTGGCGAGATGCGTCATGAAGGCGTCGAGCTTGGCTTGGGCGCCGCCCCCGCCGCGGCGGAAATGCTCCATCATCGCCTTCTGAAAGCCGACGATGATGTCGCGGTTGCGCAGCGCGAAGCGGTCATAGGTTTCGTTGCGGCAGGTGTCGCTTATCACCATGACGTCGGTGACGTAGCGTATGCCTTGGTCGGCGACGGCCTCGCTCTTGCGATAGCAACCTTGGGAAACGGCCCCGGCCGCGGTCGTGCCGGCGACGAACAGAGCCAGAGCAGCGACGGCGATGCGCATCTTCCCTCCCCCGTTTCTTGGATACGTGCGGCTTCGTGGTAACGCAGGCCCGTCGCGGAAGCAAGCGTGAGGCAAGTGAAAGCCCGCGCGATCCCGATCTGTTCTTACGCGCCCGGTCGATGAAGAATGTTGAAGGATTGGCGCGGTGGCGTCATGGTTGACCGCATTGAGTCCTCGCGGGAAACCGGCATGAGCAAGCTTCCTCTCTCCCGATTCAAGGTCGTCGATCTGACGCGCGTGCGTGCCGGGCCCACTTGCGCGCGCCAGCTCGCCGATTGGGGCGCCGATGTCGTCAAGGTCGAGGCGACCGGCGGCGATGACGGCCTGGGCGGCGGCCGCGATTCATCCGACTTCCAAAATCTCCACCGCAACAAACGCTCGATCGCGGTCGATCTGAAGCAACCGGACGGCATCGAGATTCTGAAGCGTCTCGTCCGCGGCGCCGACGTGTTGATCGAGAATTACCGGCCGGACGTGAAACACCGGCTCGGCATTGATTACGAGGCGATGCACGTGATCAATCCGCGCCTAGTCTATGCCAGCATCTCGGGCTTCGGCGAGACCGGACCGTATCGCGACCGGCCCGGCTTCGACCAGATCGCGCAAGGCATGGGCGGGCTGATGTGGATCACGGGCCTGCCGGGCCAAGGGCCGGTGCGCGCCGGCATCCCCATCGCCGATCTCTGCGCGGGCATTTTCGCCGCGATGGGGGTGTTGATCGCGCTTCTGGAGCGCGAGGAATCCGGCGAGGGTCAATGGGTGCAATCCTCGCTCTTGGCGGCGCAGACCGCGATGCTGGATTTCCAGGCCGCGCGCTGGCTCATGGACGGCGAGGTGCCGCCGCAGGCCGGCAACAATCACCCGACCGGCATTCCCACGGGTGTGTTCAAGACCGCCGACGGCGCCATCAATATCGCGAGCTCGGGGGGCGAAATTTATCGCCGGCTATGCGCGGCGATCGGCGCGCCGCAACTCGCGACCGACCCGCAATTCGCGACGGCGAAAGACCGATCGAACAATCGCGACAAGCTCAACGCGCTGATCGAGGAAGTAACTGGCACCAAGACCTCGGCCGAATGGATCGAATGGCTGAACGAACGGAGCGTGCCGCGCGGCCCGCTCTAGAAGATGGATCAAGTCTTCGCCGACCCGCAGGTGAAACATCTCGGCATGTCGCCCGCGGTCGACAATCCGCGGCGCGGACGCAAGCAGCATCTCGGCCAGGCCGTGCGGTTGAGCCGCACCGATTGGGAGCTGCGAATGCCGACGCCGGAGCATGGCGAGCATACCGACGCG
>JAATGI010000074.1 GCA_015654725.1 Rhodospirillales bacterium | reverse complement strand
GCCCCGGTCGATCGGACGTACCAATGTCATACACTGCCAGCGCAACGCTGATCACCACCAGCCCTTTGCCCGCAGTGCCCAGGTTCCTTGCAAGGGACGTGAACCTTGGGTTCGGTCGCCCTGCGGCCCTCACAATTTCGATAAAAACCGCGTCCTGCTCAGCCGTGCTGAGAGCCTCGAACTCCTTGTTGAACAGCACCCCGTTCTCTTTCACGACCTTGCGGATATAGATGTTCTGCACGATGTCGCGGGTCTTGGCGTCGATCGAGATCGGGCCGCGCGGACTTTGCCAGGCATAGCCCTTGATCGACGCGAGCGCCTTGTCGCCATCGCGCTCGCCGTTCGTCGCCCTGAGCATGTGGTAGATCACCTCCATGCCGTCATAGGCGAAGCTGAAAACCTGCTCGCGCTGGATGTTGGGATATTTTTCCTTCAAGGCGCCGATGAAGGCGTTGTTCATCGGATTGTCGAGATAGGTGCTGTAGAACGAGGCGGAAATGATGCCGAGCGCGGCGTCGCCGATGGCGTCGAGATTGTTCTCGCCCGTGGTGCCGGCGTCGTAGAGCACGATGCCTTGCTTGGCGAAGCCCATGTCGGAGAAGCTCTTGATGAAATTGAGCGACATCGGGCCGCCCGGCATGAACGGAAACACGCATTCCGGCGCCGTGTCCTTGATGCGTTGCATATAGCTGGAGAAATCGTTGGTCCCCAGCGGCACCTTGATGGTATCGGCGACGGTGCCGCCGCCTTTCTCGAAGCCGTATTTGAAGGCCGCGATGGTATCGATGCCGGGCGCGTAATCGGCGACGACCATGGTGACCTTCTTGCAGCCATGCGTCACCGCGTAGGTCGCGATCGGCACGGTCGGCTGCCAGATGGTGTAGCCGACCCGCACCAGATACGGCGATTTGTCGACAATGAACGAGGTCGCGCCGTTGAAGATGACATAGGGAATCTTGGCCTCGGTCACCAGATCGGCCACCGCCAGCGCCTCGGGCGTGAATTCGCCGCCGCCCACCACCGCCGCGTTGTCGCGGGTGATCAGTTCCTGAACCACTTGCTTGGTTCGCGAGGGATCGGTGCCGGGGGTGTCGCGCAGGATCAGATTGATCTTGGGATTGCCGTCCTTGCCGTCGTGCCGGAACATATAGAGGTCGATTTCGCGCTTATAATCTTCGCCCCAGGCGGCATAAGGGCCTGAGAAGGCGGCAACAAGACCGACCGTGGGTTGGTCGGCGGCGCGACTGGTCTGAACGGCAATTCCGGCGACGATTCCGGCGGCAGCGACGCCGGTTAACAAAACGCGATACATGATTCCTCCCGAATGGGTATTCAAAAATTTCGGCGAGGGCCGACAGCCCGCCGCCACGATGGATTGAATAGCACCAATGGCGCGCGGGGAGCAATTCCCGCAGCGCCGCCGCGCCTTGCCACGCCGCATGGCGGATGAGACCATGGCGCCGGCAACCGAGAGAGGAAGGGCGCGATGCATCTGATTTTCGTTACGTTCAAGATCAAGCCGGAGCATGTCGAGGACTTTAAGACCGAGATCGCGCGCCATATCGGCTATACCCGCCAGCACGAACCCGGCTGCGTCCAGTTCGACATCGCCACCGACATCAAAGACCCGCGCACCTTCTATCTCGTCGAGATCTACAAGGACGATGCGGCCTTGGTCGCTCATCGCGCCTCGCCCTCGCTGCCCATATTCCGACCGAAGGTGGCGCAATATGCCGAGGAGCGGGGAGCGAAAGAGGGCAGCGTCTGGACTGAAATCAAAGGCTAGCCGATGCCCGCCTGGGCCGAAGTTCCGGCGGCCGATCGCTATTGGCTCAAATCGGCGCGGGTGCCCGCCTGTTTCCTGGCGGCGTCCCTCGCCGCCCCGGCCGACGAAGACGGTGCGCTGCTGCTCGATCTCCTGGTCGAGAATGGAACGATCGGCGCGATCGCGCCGGCGGGCGCCGCGGCCGGCTCCTCCACGCCCGTTTTCGATCTCGGCGGCCGGCAGCTGTGGCCGACCTTGATCGACATGCACACCCATATCGATAAAGGGCACGTGCTGCCGCGCACGCCCAATCGCGACGGCTCCTTCGCCGGCGCCCGCGAGGGTTCGAGCGGCGACCGCAAGGCCTATTGGAGCCATGAGGATATCCGCCGCCGCATGGATTTCGCCTTGCGCTGCGCCTATGTCCACGGCGTGTCGGCGATTCGCACCCATCTCGAATCCCATGAGGGCAGCGCCGAGGCCGGCTGGGCCGTGTTCCGCGAGTTGCGCGAGGCCTGGTCGAGCCGGATCGCGCTCCAAGCCGTGTCGCTGGTGCCGATCGACGCGTTCGCGGGCGACTACGGCGAGCGTCTCGCCGATCTGGTAGCGGCATCGGGCGGCGTGCTCGGCGCCGTGACCCGCGCCTCGGGCGGCGTCCATCGCGGCATGGTCGAGGATCTCGACGCACTGTTGGATATCCTGTTCCGCCTCGCCGCCGAGCGCGGCCTCGATCTCGATCTCCATGTCGATGAATCGGGCGATGTCGAAGCGGCGGCGCTGCCGCGCATCGCCGACGCGGTGCTGCGCCATCGCTTCACGGGCAGCGTCGTGTGCGGCCATTGTTGCAGCCTCGCCTTGCAACCCGACGATGTCGCGGCGGCGGTCATCGCGCGCTGCGCCGATTCCGGCATCGCCATCGTGACGCTGCCCACCGTCAATATGTATTTGCAGGACCGCGCCGGCGGCCGCACCCCACGTTGGCGCGGCGTGACGCCGATCAAGGAATTGCGCGCGGCCGGCGTGCCGGTGGCCATCGGCGGCGACAATTGCCGCGATCCGTTCCATGCCTATGGCGATCACGACATGGTCGATACCTTTCAGCAGGCGGTGAGGATCGGCCATCTCGACCATCCGTTCGCCGACGCGCCGGCGATGGCGGGGCCGATCCCGTCCGCGATTATCGGCGCCGGCCCCATCGGCACGATTGCGAAAGGCACGCCGGCGCGGTTCATCCTGTTTCGCGCGCGCAGCCTCAACGAACTGGTGTGCCGGCCGCAATCCGATCGTGTTGTCATCGATCGCGGTCAGGTCGTGACCGACGCCTTGCCCGATTACGCCGAACTTGACGATCTGGTCGCGCAACGTATTTGACAGTCGCGGCGGGCACACCCTAATTTCAGCGACGAATTCGGGGAGGATCGAATGG